>NZ_MWQJ01000005.1:0-241478 GCF_002210405.1 Fibrobacter sp. UWB3 | reverse complement strand
TCATAATACTGTTTTATCCTAACTTTAAACTGTCCAACTTTTTGGGTTCAGTTCAAAATCCCGGGAAGGGGCTTTTTTTTATGCTTTGCTGTTGGCGGATAATCGAGCGGTTGCCTTCAAAAGAGCCGAGCGGTCGTCAAATGTAAACTTATTGTCGTTGTTTTTTTCAACAACAAACATTTGTTTAATGTCGGTCTTTTTTCATCTGTCACTCATATATTATGTTCAGCATAACTAAAATGTGAGGAGTATCATATGAAAACATTTAGTGTGACCAAGTCTAGCGTTGTTTTCGCAATGGCTTTGGGAATGGCGACGACTGCTTTTGCTCAGGATTTCTGCAGCAACTCGTCGCATTCCGGTCAATCCGTGAAAATTTCTTCGAACCAAGTCGGTAAAATCGGTGATATCGGTTATGAACTTTGGGACGAAAATGGTCATGGCGGTAGCGCTACGTTCTATAGCGACGGTTCCATGGATTGCAGCATCACGGGCGCTAAGGACTATCTCTGCCGTGCTGGTCTTTCCCTTGGCAGTAACAAAACCTATAAGGAACTTGGCGGCGACATGATTGCCGAGTTCAAGCTTGTGAAGAGCCCGGCCCAGAACGTTGGGTACTCTTACATTGGCGTTTACGGCTGGATGGAAGGCGTTTCTGGAACGCCTAGCCAGTTGGTTGAATACTATGTGATTGATAACACTCTTGCCAATGATATGCCTGGTAGCTGGATTGGTAATGAACGAAAGGGAACCATTACGGTTGATGGTGGTACCTATACAGTTTATCGCAACACTCGTACCGGTCCTGCAATTAAATCCTCGGGCAACGTTACGTTCTATCAGTATTTCAGCGTGCGTACCTCGCCTCGCGATTGCGGTACCATCAACATTTCCGAACACATGAGACAGTGGGAAAAGATGGGCATGACCATGGGTAAGCTCTACGAAGCCAAGGTGCTCGGTGAAGCGGGTAACGTCAATGGTGAAGTCCGCAATGGTCGTATGGATTTTCCGCATGCCAAGGTCTATGTGAAAAACGGCTCTGATCCGGCTTCTTCCTCTTCTGTGAAGTCTAGCTCTTCTACAGTAACGCCAAAGTCCAGCTCTTCGAAGGGTAGTGGCGTTGGTCCTGTTGTCAGCACTGAATTCTGCAAGGATGCTCAGCACACTGGCGATAAGAAGACCGAAAACGGCAACAAGGTGGGCTCCATCAACGGAATTGGTTATGAACTTTGGTATGACCGTGCAACGTCCGGTTCGGCAACGTTCTATTCCGATGGCTCTATGTCTTGCTCTTTCCAGAACGCTGGTGACTATCTCTGCCGTTCGGGCCTGTCCTTCAATAGCGACAAGACCTACAAGGAACTTGATGGCGATATGCTTGCTGAATACAAGCTCGTGAAGCAGAATGTTAATGGCGCTGACTACTCCTACGTGGGTGTCTATGGTTGGATGGAAGGCGTGCCGGGAACGCAGAGCAAGTTGGTGGAATACTATGTGGTCGATAACTGGTTGAGCCAGTACCGCCCGGGTGACTGGGTTGGCAACAAGAAGTATGGTACATTCACGATTGACGGTGCCGAATACGATGTCTATCGCAACACTCGTACAGGTCCTGCAATCAAGTCTAGTGGCAACGTCGAATTCTACCAGTATTTCAGCGTCCGTAAGCAAGCTCGTGATTGTGGCGTCATCAACATTTCCGCTCACATGAAGAAGTGGGAAGAACTTGGCATGACGATGGGTAAGCTCTACGAAGCCAAGGTGCTCGGCGAAGCGGGCAGCAATGGCGGTGGCGTTTCTGGTACGGCAGACTTCCCGCATGCAAAGGTTTACGTGGCAAAGGATGAACCGGTGTCTAGCTCTTCTGAAGCAAAGGTTGAATCTTCTAGCAGCCAGACGATTGGTCTCATTGCTGTACCGAGGATGGAACTCAAGAGCGGCAACTTCCAGGTGTTCGACATGCAGGGCCGTTTCCTCGGTGCTGTGAAGGTCGATGCTGGCGCTACCGTGAACGAAGTGCTCAAGGCTAACTTCAAGAACGCTGGCATCTACATGGTGAAGCAGGGCAACTTTATGCAGCGCGTCGCCGTGAAGTAATAAGTCTCTCCTCCTAAAGACTGTAGAAACGCTCCCCGTCGGGGAGCGTTTCTTGCATATTGAACAAGCCGGGAATGCCGCGCGTCTCACGCACAAAAAAAACGCGAGTCCCAAAACGGAACTTGCGTCAATACTTTGTCTAAAGTCGAAGATTACTTCTTAGCTTTAGCGCTTGCGGTCTTTTTAGGAGGGTGAGCCGCGATCTTCTTCACGCTCTTGTCTTCTTCCTTGGCTGCCTTTTCAGCTTCCTTGAACATGGCTTCGACCTGTTCGAGAGCGCCGTTCGGATCTTCTTCGATGATTTCAGAAGCTTCGTCCACGAGTTCAGCGAATTCGTCGTACCAGTCAGCGAAGATTTCGACTTCGAGGTGGTCCACACCCGGAACCGTCAAGCGCACGCCGCAGCATTCGCCAACGCGGTCGAGGAACTTTGCAATTTCCGGACGGAGGAGGGAGAGGTCAAGACCGTCGAGGTCTTCCGGTTCAAGGAACACGCCGTCGACCTTGTCGTCGTCAGCCTTCTTGGACTTCTTCTTGTCGCCCTTCTTGCAGTCGCAGTTGTCACCGCAGCCGCAAGTGCAGCTACCGTCAGCGCCGTTCATGGCGAGGTATTCTTCGTCATCGATGCCGCTGTCGTAGTAGAATTCGTCGTCTTCCAGATAAAGTGTTTCAACGAAGATTCCCTTTGCGCCGAGAGTCTTGGCTGCTGCCAAGAATTCCTTGAGGTCGCCGCCGAAGTAGCGAGTAGCTTCGGCTTCTTCGTTCAGAGTCTGCACCGGAATCGGAAGAAGCTTCTGCTTCTTGATGTGTTCGCAGACCAAGTCGGTAACGGATTTTTCATTCTTAGCCATTGTGATTCTCCTGTTAAAAAGTCTTCCTACTGCCTATTAGGCGTGATACTTCTTCAAGCTGGTTGCCTTCTCGTCGATGAGCTTCATGATGCGGGCAACAGCGTCAGCACCGTTAGCCGTGTCCTTCACGCTTACGAGCGGCTGGAACAACGGGCTGTTGAAGAGCGTTCCGAGAGGAATCGGGTTCTTGCGGCAGAACGTGGCGTCGATGTAGTCACGAGCAGCCTTCTGCAAGTTGTGAGCCTTGTCCTTGTCGCCAGCCTGGAATGCCTTGTACAAATCAACGAAAGTCTTGCAAGCTTCCGGGATGTTGCCCGTTGCGCTCACGATACCGGTACCACCCATTTCAAGGAGGTCTGCGAAGAGACCGTCTTCACCGCTCATCACAGCGAAGTCCTTGCCCTTCGTTTCCTTGATGACTCGCATCGTGTCTTCGTGGAACTTTTCGCCAAAACCAAATTCAACCGCCTGCTTGAGACCGATGATGTTCTTGTCTTCGGCAAGAGCAATCAAGGTGTCCGGATGGACGTAGCTGGAGGTACGGCCCGGAACGTTGTAAATAACAATCTTGGCACCCGTTTCGCTGCTGAGCGTCTGGTAGTGCTTGAGGAGGCCTTCCTGCGGCGGATTGTTGTAGTAGCCTGTAACGCAGAGGACTGCCACCGGAGCAATCTTCAAAACGTTTTCAATCATCTCGATAGATTCGCGCGTGCAGTTGGAGCCTGCGCCTGCAATCACAGGGACGCGACCGTCAACGTAGTCGAGCGTGAACTTAATGATATCCAAGTGTTGCTGCGGAGAGACCGTTGCACTCTGGCCCGTCGTCACGGCGGGGAGCACACCACTTGCACCAGCTGCAATAACATCGTCAATCATCTGCCCCATCTTCTTGTAGTCGATGGAGTTGCGAAGGTTCTTAGGATCGTCGTTCTTGAGCGGGGTGAACAACGCGGGGAAAACACCAGTAAGTTGAGAAGCGTTTGTAATTTGCATAGTAACCTAAATATAGTATAGACGAGAGACTAGAGACGAAAGACGAGTGAAAAATATGGCGAAATTAAAGGCTTGTAAATCAAGAGCTGTAGCTTGAAAAAACGTCATTGCGAGGAGCGTAGCGACGCGGCAATCTAGTTAAGGTTGGTGGGGGAGGGATCCCCCTGGTTCGCACTTCGTTGCTCTCCACCCCCTCGAACGGGGCCTCATACGCCGGCCCCGTAACGCCCCGGCTTGATGCTGAAAAATTAACTTTATCCGAAATTATTTTGTTGTCTGTGTTTAAATCATTTTACGCAAAAATAGTGGAATGATTTCTTGAAAAACGCGTGTTAATGTAATAGGTGGGGAATGTTTCCTTGCCGTTATATGAGGATTTAAAATGACAAGAGATGAATTTGCGCTTTTTCTTAAAGGACTCAAAAATGTTCAGGAAAAGGGTGGAGATGCTGATGCCTATGTTAAGCAGTATGAGAAACGGAATGTCTACTTTTTTAACGATGGTTGCATCAAGAAAATCCTGGCGAGCGAGAAAAATCTCGCGCTGACAACGGACTTGATTAATGCGGCGCTGAACCTTGTTGGTTCGGATCGTATTGAAAATCCGAAACTCGTGAATCCCTATGTTCCGGGCGAACTAGGGCGTCGGAGCATTGAACCTGATTTGTTGCTGACGAATGAACGTGGTGGTGAAATACCGCGCGACCGCATTTCGATTGAAATTCAGCATGAAAATCACAAATCTTTGTACAGCGATCGTCTGGTTTTCTGCGTAGCCCGCCTTACGAACAACATGGTGCCGAAAGGGGCTGTTCCGCAACTAGAAAACTTGCATGTGATTAGTTTCCAGTTTTTCGATACTTTCAAGGATTCCCCGAATTATCGTCATACGGTTCAGTGGCGCAACCAGGAGCAAATGGTTTATTTTGATCGTCAGACGGTCACACTCGTTGAAGTGGACAAGTTTTTGAGACAGGCGGGTAAGTTCGCTAGTGACAACTGTCGCATCGCGCTGTGGCTCCGTGCGATTGATGCATTGAATCGCGAAGCCGATTTCAGCAGGTATGAGAATGACCCGATGTTCAAGGTGTTGCAAAACGAAGTGAAAATGAGTAATTTTAGTCCTAGAACTATGTCAAATTCATGGATGAAAGATTATGATGAGGCTGTCCTCAGGTATGAGGGTGCGCAAGACAAGGCTCGTGAGATGGCAACGAGGATGTTGTTGAAAAACAAGCCCTTAGCTGAAATCGTCGAGTTTACGGGGCTTCTTGAATCAGAAATTCTTCAAATCAAGGCGACCCTTGAACAGAAATAAAAATGAATTTAGCCAAGGCTCACATAAAAGTGAGTCTTTTTTACAAGATTTGTAACCCCTTAATTTTGCGCTTCTTCCGGCTGTCTTTTTCCTCCTTCCTGCTTTAGTTTTTCTAAATTTTGCGCGTTAAAACTACAAAGGAACCGCTATGGAAAACATTACCCAGATTTGGAAAAAGATTCAGTCCCCCGAATTCAACCCGGCTACCGATATGAACCTGGTTGAAACCGTGAAGCAGGTCGCATTGACCTCCCAGGAACCGGCTAAGGTCAGCTTTGGTACCTCCGGCTGGCGCGGTGAAATCGGTTCTGAATTCACGCTCCGCAACTTGCAGGTTGTCGGTGCTGCTATTGTGCGTTTGTACAAGGAAGCAACTCCGGAACTCTTCGCTGCTCTGGGTGTCAAGGATTTTGCTGAACTCCAGAAGCGTGGCGTGGTCGTTGGCCATGACAACCGCTTGCTTGGTCACGAATTCTGCGAAGCTGTCGCAGACCAGTTTGCAAAGGCTGGCGTGAAGGTTTACTACGGTGGCGAAATGCCGACTCCGGAATTCTCCGCTGCCATCGAAATGCTCGGCGCTGCTTGCTCCATCAACATGACTCCGAGCCACAACCCGAGCCACTACAACGGCATCAAGTTCAACCCGGCAGACGGCGGTCCTGCAGGTCCGGAAATCACGAACGTCATCACCAAGCTTTCTAACGAAATGATGGCTACCTGGAAGTTCGAACCGGTCTCCAAGGTTGACTGGGAAATTATCGACTCCCTCAAGATTTACAAGGAATTCCTCGTCAAGCAGGGCACGATCAAGTTCGACCGCATCAAGGAATTCATCAAGAAGGGCCGCCTCACGCTCGTGTGCGACCACGTTCACGGTTCTACCCGCCGCCGTCCGGCTGCTCTCCTCGACAATCCGGAATGCCTCATCACGCTCCGCAACGAAGACGATTCTTTGTTCGGCGGTATCGCTCCGGAACCGTCCAGCAAGAACCTCGAAAAGGTTCGCAAGGTCCTCGACGAAAGCAAGTCCTGGTTCCGTCTCGGTGCAATATTTGACCCGGATGGCGACCGTATCCGTTTCTACGACGGCACTCGCGAAATCGACATGAACCAGTTCGGTGCAATCGCATTCCACTACATGGCAACCTGGCGCAAGGAACAGGGCTGCGTGGCTAAGTCCGTTGCAACTTCCAACTTTGTGAACATCATTGCTGAAAAGCTCGGCGTTCCTGTCATGGAAACACCGGTGGGCTTCAAGAACTTCCGCCCGTGGCTCTCTCGCAATGCCAAGCAGAAGGCTCTCGTTGCATTCGAAGAATCTGATGGTATCTCCGGCCTCAACAACACGCTCGAAAAGGACGCCCAGTTCGGCCTCCTCATCGCTCTCGAAATTCTTGCTACGACTGGCAAGAACCTCGGCGAATACCTCGACGCTTTGTACGAAGAATACGGCCGCTTCTATCCGACCCGTTCTGGTTTCGAAGTCGACAAGTCCCTCGTTGGCGAACCGCTCAAGGCTAAGGTCAACGCTATCGCCGATATCGCTAAGCCGGGTGCAAAGGTCATGGTTGGCAACAACGAAAAGACCGTGAAGCAGCTCCTCACGCTCGATGGCGTGAAGGTTATCTTCGACGACGATTCCTGGATGCTCGTGCGTCCGTCCGGTACGGAACCGAAGGTCCGTATTTATACGGAATGCCGTAACCCGGATGAAAAGGATCCGATGTTCGAAGCTGCCAAGGCTTTGTTCTTCAAGAATTAAGGACAAATTAAACAAATTGGATTAGGGAAATGAAAAAGCTTTTAACGGTCATCTTCCTTGCGTGTGCCATGGTGTTCGCGCAGGAAGGCTCCATTAAGCCGGAATTCCAGGCTTTTGCCGGTGCCCTGATCAAGCTCAAAAAAGCTGAGAAGGGATTCCACAAGTTCAGACTCCGAGTCGATGTGGCTCCGTGGTCTTTCCTTGCGGAAGGTGAAGTTCAGGCACCCGGTGGAGATTCCGACGTCTTGATTACAGCTCTTTTCGATAGAGCGCTTTACGCTGTGCTTGCTTACATTCCGGACAAGATTGCTGCCGGTTCTGATGGCGAAGAATACAACGTGGGCTTCTTCGACATGATGCTTTATTACGACGAAGAACCGACTAGAATTCGTAACTTGTCGTTCAAGCTTTTGCCACCTGCAAACGACAGTTGGGCACAGAGCATTTTGGATGATGCTCTCCAGTCTGGCTCGCTTCTCGGTAAAATCTGGAGCGGTAAGTACGAACGAGAAATTACTAAGGCGTCCGCTGTTCCTATAGATAAGACAAAGCTTATCGATATGCAGCAGAAGCGCCAAGCGGCTAAGGCTCTCGAAGCTGAGCGCAAGGCTCAGGAAGAGGCAGACCGCAGGGCTCGTGAAAAGGCTGAAAAAGCAGAAAAGGCAAAGTTCAAATCTAAAAAGAACAGTGACCTTGATTGCTCTGGCCGTAAGCTCACAGCCAAGCAGAAACGCCGCTGCAAGATGAATGGAAAATAGGCGTCTTTGGGCGCAGTTACATTAAATTTTTAAACTAACAAATAGAGGTAATCTATGTCCGGTCATTCTAAATGGGCCACCACCAAACGCAAGAAAGCCAAAACCGACGTCGCTCGTGCTAAGGCTTGGAACAAGTTGATTAAGGAAATCTCCATCGCTGCTAAGCTCGGCGGCGGCAACCCTGATGCAAACCCGCGTCTCCGTGCTGCAATCCTCAAGTCCAAGAGCCAGAGCTTGCCGACCAAGAACATCGAAAGTGCTATTGCCAAGGGTACGGGTGCTAACTCCGGTACCGAAATGACGGAACCGCTGTACGAAGGACGCGGCCCGGCAGGCATTGCTATCATGGTGCAGTGCATGACCGACAACAAGGTCCGTACGGTTGCTGAAATCCGTAACATCTTCAACAAGAACAACGGTTCCATGGGTGAATCCGGTTCCGTTTCTTGGGCTTTCACCTACAAGGGCGTGATTGTCGTCGATGCTGAAAAGTATCCGGAAGACCAGATCATGGACCTCGTTCTCGAAGCTGGCGCAGAAGACATGAGCACCGAAGATGGCGTTCATGAAATCTCCACTTCTCCGGAAGCTTTCGACGCTGTTTCCAAGGCTCTCGAAAATGCTGGTATCGAAATGATGAGTGCAGAACTCAGCTACGTCCCGAATGACCCGGTCAAGCTCGGTCACGACGACGCTGTCAAGCTCCTCAAGCTCATCGACAAGTTCGAAGACCACGACGACGTTCAGGAAGTCTACCACAACGCCGAAATCGACGAAGCTGACATGGACGCAGAGTAAGCGTCAGTAGCGTCGTAAGGATTTGTCATTCCCGCCACCGAGCGGGAATCTCCATTTCAAAAAGAGAACTGTTGCTTATGCAACGGTTCTCTTTTTATTTGTAAGAAAATAATTATATTTTATTTAACATTTTAACGATAAAATTAACCATGATCAAAAAAATTCTCTTTTCTCTTGCCGTCCTTTCCATTTACGCTAGCGCTATGAATTGCCTGGAGGCTTATTTCAAAACCGAGCCGATAGATTATCATGTCCCGGGAGACTATGTTCTTGACAGCCTTTACAAGGTTCCTGCAGAGGGTATGGAATCGGAACCATGGTTCAAGAAGTATTATTATACACCAGGAAACACTCTTCCAGATAGCCTCTTTATGGCAGATTCGAAGGACACTGTTAAAACTGTATTCCATTTTACTCAAGAAGCGGATACCCTGAATGGCTTAATCACGGTTACGATAAAGAATGATGGCGAGCTTTACGGAATCGTCAAGTATATGAAGGTTGTTGATGATATGCATCCTTACTCGTTTCTTCGCTATGATTCGGAAGGAGAAGAAAAACTTGATGGATATGTTAATATTACAGAAGATTCTCTTTATGTGTACGAATATGGAGAAAAACGTAGTATTGTCATGGAGGCTAACAATCCTAATGTCTGTTACAAAGGCAACCCTGGTGATGAATATTATATGAAGATTACTTATGAGGCCAAGGGGGATACGATTCATCTTACTACGGATTCTCAGTATAGTTTGACGGATCTGTTTTTTATCCCGCTGTATCCTCAAGAATCAACGACTGGAATCCGAAGAATCAGACCGGTGGCGAACATCAAAAAGTACCAATACTTTGACTTGCTTGGTCGCCCAGCCGTAAACAAGCATTCCGTGCAAATCCGTAAGTAGCCTTACGTCATCCTGAGCGAAGGCGAAGGATCCAGTCAATTTTGGAGAGAACTGTTGCGAAAGTGACAGTTTTTTTTTGTATGCAATGATGCTCGTATTTGTTGTGTTTATTGACGGAATGTCAACGTTTTTATTTGAGCAGAATGTTTTTTGAAAACACTTTTTATGATAAATTATATATTAGAGAGTAAAAGGAGAAATTTTATGAATATTCGCAAGTTTTGGCGCCTGAGCTGTTTGACTGTCGCATCGCTTTTTTGGGCAAGCTGTGGCAGTGATTCGAATCCTCAATTTGCCGTAGTGCAATCTACAAATCCGGATTCGTCCGCGGATGCATTCGGGGATAGTTCTAGTAGTGAAACCGCTTTACCTGAAGAATCTTCAAGTTCCGTGACAGAAGAAAATACGAGTTCTTCTGATGTTGGCGCGACTAGTTCGTCTGATGCTGCGATGAGCTCTTCGAGCGTAGAAAGCTCTTCAAGTGCTGACGTGACGGAATCTTCAAGTTCTTCGGAACCTGTGAAGTATGTCATGGCACGTGACACCTCCGTGACTTGTGTAGAAGGGTCGTATAAACGAAGCAATTGCCCTGAAACTACGCATCGTCCTACTTGCGATGATTATAAGAAGTATTTAGGGAAAGATACATCGCTGTCTCAAAAAATTTTGACGGAATGGGAAGATAAACTTCAGTCGTGCGGATCTATTCAAGAAATGGCGCCAGTTTATGGTATCGTCAGCCCTGGTTGTTATCCCACTTCGTATTATGACGCTCCGATGATTGTGTGTTCTGATACACGTACTTATAGGAATGGGTACAAAATCGAAGGGAATCTTTTCTATACGAGCGATGAAGAATATGACATAGCCCATGGAATTTACCCTGAAGATTGGGTCAAGTCCTGCAAACAAGATGGGTTTGCTTTGTTCCCGGATATTTTGGCCGATGTGCAGAAAAAATTGTATGAGGTTGTTTCTGGAAGGCTTATGGAAGATGTTGCCAGACCTGAATCGGAACAAAAATATTTAAATGGTCTTTTGGATCATGAAAACAAAACATTAAAGGGTCTTTATGAACCTTATTTTTCTGCCGATAATGAGGCTGAAGTTTACCATTTAAAGGATTACACGAAACATTGGTTCAACGGTTTTATTGCAAAGACGAAGGCTTGCGCAGACGGAACGCCTGAAATTACAAAACGTTATCAGGACATGTATGATGCGATTCTCGCGGAATGCCTTGAAATTATTGAGAAAAAATCAAAGGCTGCGGAGTAGTTTATTTGTCGAAAGCCTTTCGTCATTTCGAAAGCTTCACGTCATTCCGCAAACATCTCGTCATTCCGAGTGTAACGAGGAATCCAGTCAAATCTTGCGGATTCCTTTTTTCGTCTAATTTCTTCCCAGCGTTTCGCGGTAGGTGTGGACGGCGTCCTTGTACTTGCTAACGGCTTGTGCAATGCGGTCGGCGAGGTCCTGCTGGCCAGTCTTGGTCATCATGTAGGCTTCGTCTTCTTCGTTGCTGATAAAGCCAAGTTCAATGAGCACGGCCGGCATCATCGCGCCTACGAGAACCATGAATCCCGCACCGCCGACGCCAGTGTTCATCTTCTTGATTTTTCCGCCATCAAAACTGTCTAGCAATTTCTCCGTGAAGAGGTAGCTAGTTTGTTTGTACTGTTCGAGGCGAGCTTCGAGCTTGAACCATTCCAGCGGTGAAAGTTCGTCCTTGGCGTTCTTTTCGCCATAGAGCGTAGCGACCGCGTTTTCACGACGGGCAATCGCTTTGTCTTCTTCGCTTTCCGGGGCGCGCAGCACGTAGAACTGGTAACCCTGGATAATCTTCTTGCGTTCTTCACTTGCGTCAATGGCGTTGCAGTGCAGGCTGATGAAGAGGTCGCCATCCCACTGGTTTGCCAAGTTTGCGCGTTGGCGCAGTTCAATGAAAACGTCCTTGCTGCGGGTGAGCTTCACGTTGAAGCCTTCGTCCGCGAGGTTCTTGCGCAAGAGCTTTGCGACGGCGAGAACGATATCTTTTTCTTGGGACTTCTTGCCCGAAGCGCCGGGGTCCTTGCCTCCGTGTCCGGGGTCAATCACGATGGTGCGGACTTCGCGCGTGCCTGCGATTTCTTGCTTCGGAGCCTTTGGCTTTACGACAACCGGCTGTGCAGGTTTCTGTTCGGCTGGCTTCACAGGCGCTGTGCTAGTTGCTTTGGCCTGCGCTGTTCCGTTTGATTTTGTTTGTGCCGTTTCGGTCTTTGTTACTGGGACTGCCGCAACCTTACTGGAAATCTTCTTGGCGTCGTTTTCTGCAATCCACAGGTGCCCGTTGTTGAGTTCCGGTGCTGCCGACAAATCGACCGTGCGACCGTTGCGCGTCATGTACGGAATGCCGACGGCGAACTTGAGTGTGTCCTTTGCTGAAACAATCGAGAATGTTTTTTGTACCGGATACCAGTGGAACGAACCCTTGATTTCGCGGGCGACAGACTCCACATCGACCCTTGCCGTAGCAGCGAGGGTTAGGCTACATGCGACTAGCAGTAAAGCTAAAATTAGCGATGAGCCTTGGCGGCGCGAGCCATTTCCATCTTGGCATCGCGGACTAGAATGTCCTGTCGCTTGTCGTGTTGATCCTTGCCTCGGCATATTCCTACTTCGAGTTTTGCAATACGGTTCTTAAAGTACATTTTCAGCGGGATGATCGTGCAACCCTTCAATTCCTTCGCCTTGCGCATCTTCTGGATTTCGTGCGTGTGGGCGAGGAGCTTTCTTCTGCGTGCAGGGAAATGGTTGAAACGGTTGGCGAAAAGGTATTCGTCGATATGCGCACCGACGAGCCAGAGTTCATCCTTGTTTTCGTCGATATCAATCCACGCTTCGCCCAAAGTGCACTTGCCGTTACGGATAGACTTGACTTCCGAACCGATAAGCATGATTCCCACTTCAAAAGTTTCATCTACAAAATAAAGATGGTTCGCCTTGCGGTTCTGGATAACGGGCGTACTAGATTCTTTCTTGATCATCTTTTGGGACAAAAGCCTCTTCTAAGTCGAAAGGAACGTTGTTGATTTTTTCGATCAAGTCCTTGCTGGGCTCAAACACCGGACGCACCTTGGCGGGGATGTTCACGAGTTCGCCAGTCTTGGGGTTCCGGGTGCGGCGTTCCTTGCGCTGTTTATTCTTGAAGCGACCGAATCCACGCAACTCGATATTGTTGCCCTCGATAACGCAATTGGAAATAGCGTCGATGAGTTCTTCCACGATGACTTTGGTTTTTACTTGCGTAAATCCAGTCTGGGAAGCGATTTCATCAACGATTTCCTTCTTAGTTATGTTGGACTGAGCCGCCTTCATATTAAAGAATTTACAATAATTTTAAGCAACCGTTACGCTTTTTTGCTCCAACCGATGCTTTTTTTGTGCATATGGGGCACTGCAGCGTCCAAAGCCTGCTGCAATTCAGCGCAACCTTCGCCAGTGACTGCCGATGTGATGACCACTTTCTGGCGGTGCTTCTTGAATTCCTTGATGGCGTTTTCGATGCCGAGGTCGCTCTTGTTAAGCGCTACGACAAAGTTCTTTTCGGCAAGCTTCGGGTGGAATGCCTTGAGCTCTTCTTTGAGAACCTTGAACTGCTCGTAGGCGTTTTCGGCAAAACCGTCAATCACAAAGAGCAACGTGTGCGTACGTTCAATGTGCTTGAGGAACTGGTGGCCAAGGCCCTTGCCTTCGCTTGCGCCTTCCAAGAGACCCGGAATATCGGCAACCACAAAGCTGTGACCGTTCACCTGGACGATGCCGAGCACCGGTTCAAGAGTCGTAAACGGATAGTCACCAACCTTCGGACGTCCGCTAGAAATCTTGTTCACGAGGCTAGACTTGCCTGCGTTCGGGAAACCCACGAGACCCACGTCTGCCATGAGCTTGAGTTCGAGGAACAGCTGGCGGACTTCGCCCTTTTCACCTGGAGTGCACTTGCGCGGTGCCTGCACCTTCGGGGTTGCGAAATGCTGGTTGCCCATGCCGCCCTTGCCGCCGCGAGCCGCAATCCACTTCTGGCCCGGTTCAGTCAAGTCCGTGAGGATATGGCCCTGTTCGTCCTTGACGATTGTGCCGCGCGGAACGCTAATGATCAAATCTTCGGCAGATGCACCGGAGCAGCGCTTGGCGCCACCGGGCTGACCGCTCTTTGCCTTGTAAATGTGCGTGTTGCCCATGTCGAGGAGCGTGGTGTACTGCTCGTTCACCTGCAAAATCACGTGACCGCCACGACCGCCATCACCGCCATCGGGACCGCCGAGGGGTACAAACTTTTCACGATGGAAACTGCAGATGCCGTCACCGCCTCTGCCGGAGCGAACTTCAATATTTTTTTCGTCTAAGAACATAGCCCAAATTTAGAAATTTTTGATGAAATTCATAGAGTACAAATTTCACCTCCAAAAACAAAAACGCCAAAACTCACGGAGCTTTGGCGTTTTCTGAAATTTGACTGGATCCTGCTCCTACGAACCTAATTCAACTAAGGCAACAAGTTGCCAAGTTTCATATATCGCGTTGCTCAGGATGACGGTTCGTGGATTAAACTAATCCGATCGTTTCGTCGAGGCCGAGCGCGATATTCATGTTCTGAATAGCGGCGCCGCTAGCACCCTTGCCGAGGTTGTCGATGATCGTCGTGACCTGCATGATGTTTTCGTTGCCGAAAACCTGGATGCGGGCGTTGTTCGTGTCGTTGCAGACCGTCGGGTCCAAGCGGCCGTTGAAGAGCACCGGAGCGGCTTCGTACGGTAGGACCTTCACGAACTTCGATCCTTCGTAATGCTTGGCGAGGATTTCGGTCAAGTCCTGCGGACCGACCTTCTTCGAAAGCATGTTCGGGAAGATGGCGACCGTCACGGCCATACCCTTGTAGTAGGGGCCAAGCACCGGGTTGAAGAACGGGACGTTTTCGAGTCCGCAGTACTTCTTCATTTCGGGGAGGTGCTTGTGGGCGAGCGCAAGCGCGTACGGGGCGGGAGCCATGATAGCCTTCGATTCACCAGCCTTGTGGCTGAGGGCCTCTTCGGCTTCGTATTCGGCGATGAGCTTCTTGCCGCCGCCGGAGTAACCGGTGATGCTGTAAGCGGCGAGGTTAGCGCTCTTCGGGAGGATTCCCGATGCAACGAGCGGATGGACGCCGAGGATAAATCCCGAGGCGTGGCAACCGGGGTTTGCAATGCGCTTGCTCTTGGAAATCGCTTCGCGTTGTTCGGCCGAAAGTTCCGGCATACCGTATGTCCAAGCCGGGTTCACGCGATGAGCCGTGGAGGCGTCGATGATGCGCGTGTTCGGATTCGTGCAGAGGGCGGCGCTTTCCATGGACGCTGCGTCCGGGAGGCAAAGGAACGTCACGTCAGATTCATTGATCATCTTCTGGCGTTCGTTCACGTCCTTGCGGAGTTCTGGATTGATCTTGAGAATTTCCAGGTCGTTACGTTTGGCAAGTCTCTCGAAAATTTGCAGGCCAGTGGTCCCTGCTTCGCCATCTACGAATATCTTGAACATTTGATTTAGTTACTAGTTAATAGTTGATAGTTACTAGGATTATTAAGTTATTAGTTTATAGATTACAGCTACTAGAAATTCTTGTTATGAAATTCTAGTAACTAGTAACTCAGAACTCTTAACTTCCTACTTATTCGCGCCGCAGCACTTCTTGTATTTCTTGCCAGAACCGCACGGGCACGGGTCGTTACGGCCGACAACCGGACCTTCGTGGCGGACAGTTTCCTGCTTCACGGCACGACCGTCATAGAAGTACCAGGCACCGCCCACCTTGTGGAATTCACCAAGTTCGTGGTGGTTGCGGGTGATGTTGCCCTGCTTGAAGCGAGCGACGAATTCGACCCAGCCGATGTTCTTTTCTTCTTCGGTCTTGGTCTGCTTGATTTCGATGCCGAGCCATTCGGACTGACGGCTCCAGGCTTCTACGCTCGGTTCGTCAAAGTCGTCACGCTGAGTGGCTTCGAGGGAGTCCTTGAGCCATGCAATTTCGTGCTTGGCATAAGCGGTGTAGCGGGAGCGCATAAGGGCTTCCGGGGACGGGGCGAGAGTGGTCTTCTTAATAATCGGTTCGCAGCAGTCGCAGTAGGCCTTGCCAGAACCGCACGGGCATAAATCGTTAGCCATAGTAAAATCCTTATAAAAAACTGGGCTAAAAATACAAAAAAATGGTGCGCCTGTGGAGTCTATCGCGCTTTTTTTACAAGTGCAAAGTCTAGAAAAAAGAGATGCCCGCTCGGAGGCGGGCATGACAGCTAAAGTTGCAACGAACTCAAATTCTAATGACTAATGACCATTGACCAATGACCAATGACCAATGACCAAAGGCATTACAGGCACTTCTTCAAGAGCCAGAATTCTTCCTTGCCTTCGCGGCCCGGAATGCTGTTCGTGGGCTTAATGCGTTCAACAATGTCGAACACGCCGTCCAGACGAGCCATGAGTTCGCCTTCGCTCATGCAGTGCGGAGGGCCCTGCATGGTCTTGCCGTTCATGAGCGGGTACATGAGGCAGATGAACACGCCGTCGTCCTTCATCATCTTGTAGCAGACTTCGAAGAATTCGTCGCGGCGGCCCGGATGGATTGCCGAGAACGTGCCGTAGTCATAAATGATATCGAACTGCTGGCCACCGCGCTTGGCATCCTTCGGAGAAAGGGTGAACAAGTCGAGGTCGAGGGAGCGCAAGTTCTTGTGCTTGCGGCTCAAGTGGTCCAGTTCATCAACGGCGGTCGGAGCAAAGTCGACTGCCAAAACTTCGTGTCCACGCAAAGCCCATGCCTCGGCATCATAGCCGAACCCGGCGCCTGGAATCAGCACAGAGCCGGTTGCGGGGCAGGAGGGGTGCTTGAAAAACTCAAGCAGGGCCGGAGTCGCCTTCTTGAAATTCCAGTAGTCCTTGCCTTCGGCATAGAGATTGTCCCAGAATTCCGGGAGGTTTTGCGTTAACATTCTTTACCTTCCTTTTTGTACGCTAATTGTCCACACGCAGCAAGGATGTCCCTACCGCGTGGATTGCGGATCGTTATTTGAATTTCAGCAGCTCGCACGGCGGCGAGGAAATCTTCCACCTCTTCGGGGGTGGGGGCGTGGAGCGTCGGGTCGTCGCCGTCGTTAAGCACGATGGCGTTCACCTTCACGCGGCGCGGGGCGCAGATGCGGATGAGCTCTTTTGCGGCCTTGGGCGTGCAGGTGATGTTCTGGATGAGCACGAACTCGAACGTCACATAGTTATCGGTGCGGCGGATGTATTCGTCAACCGCTTCCAAAAGTTTTTCGATAGGCCAAGTCTTGTTCACCGGCATCACGGACGAACGGTATTCGTTGTTCGTGCTGTTGAGGCTCACGGCGAGGCAGCAGGGCGTGTTGCGGTCCACGAGTTCCTTGATCTTCGGGACGACTCCCGAAGTGCTCACGGTCATGCGCTTTGCGCCCATGTTGAAAAGTTTCTGGTTGTGTAGCGTGCAGCAGACGCGGTGGACGTTCTCGAGGTTGTTGAGCGGTTCGCCCATGCCCATGAAGATAATGTTCGTCACCTGGGCGACTCCGCCTTCTTCGTTCATGAAGCCGTTGTCCTTCAAGTACCAGTTGACGTTGATGATTTCTTCGAGAATTTCGCCTGCTTCGAGGTTACGCGTGAAGCCCATTTTTGCGGTGCGGCAGAAAGCGCAGTTCATGGCGCAGCCGACCTGGGTCGAGACGCAAACGGAATAGCGACCGTTTGCCGGGATCATCACGGTTTCAATATGGTGACCGTCTTCGGTCTGGAAAAGCCACTTTACCGTCCCATCGACAGAAACAGAACGCTGGTCTTCCTTGAGGCCGCAAAGCGTGAACTGTTCTGCCATTTTTTCGCGGAGGGCAGGGGAGATGTTCACCATCTCGTCGTAAGAACGCACCTGCTGGCAGAATAGCCATTTTTGAATCTGGTCGGCGCGGTAGGGCTTTTCGTCAACGTCCCGAAGCCAAGCTTTGAGCTCGTCGGTTGTCAAAGTTTTTATATTGCGCTGCCATTCCATAGCCCTAAAAGATAGAAAATTTTAAGATTCTTGTTAAGGGCTAGGGCTTGTGTAATCCACCTGCTCGCTGTATGTATTCCAAACAGGGGTCTTCGCTTTCGGCTGCGTTTTGTATTAGCGGTGGTGTGGCACTGTCGATCAGTTTTGGGTGTTTTTGCCAAAAAAGGTGCTGATAAATGTTATCGAGTTCAGCCATGAGTGTACAAATATTTGTTTTTAGGGCTGACGAAAGTTGAAAAAGCGTATCGATAGAGGGCTGCTTCTTGCCGCATTCCATTTGTGATATGAATTGCCTGGATATCCCAGATTCGATCGATAGCGACTGTTGGGTGTGGTGCCTTTGTTGCCGAATCGAAATCAGAAGTAGCCTTATGGCTTCATGGAGTAGAATGGTCTCGTAATACATGTAGCCTAATTTTATGAAATTAGCGGAAACGTTCGTGCATCCTTTAGTTTGCAAAATGACGTAAAACTTTGATATCTTTTGATTTTGTTGATTAATTATGACATAAAATGTCGGTTAATTTGTTGGCTCAAAATTTTTGTTGTTTAAAATTAAATTGGTGTGTTTTAAAGGGGTGGGTAATAAGTCGTTACATTTGTATACAGAATCGTCTAGTGCCTTGGCGCCTGTTTTGAAAAAGATTGATTATTTTTCGTAGGGCAAAATTTACCGCGCTTTGCGCAAAGGGATACGGAATGATTGATGTAAAAGGAAAATGGTGCTTGGTAACGGGCGGGTGCCGTGGTGTCGGCCGCCTCATCGCTATCGAAATGGCTAAACTCGGTGCAAATCTCATTTTGCAGGGCCGCGACAAAAGCCATGCCGAAAAGGTTTTCGCCGAACTTGCTCCGTATGGCGTGCAGGTGAAGGCTGTGGGCTGCAATCTCGAAAACGAAGATGAAATTGACGCTGCCCTTGCCGAAATCGATTCTTTTGGCGTGCAGGTGGACCTCGTGTTCAACAATGCAGGCCTTATGAGCCACTATTTCGCCGATTACACAACGAACACGATGGATGATTTTCGTCAGGCGATGGCGGTAAACTTCTTTGCACCGATGAAGATTGCCTACCACTTTTTGCCGGGCATGATTAAGCGCGGTTTTGGTCGCATGCAGCTCACTACGAGCGGTATCGCCAATGAACCTGAACTTGCCGCTTACGCCTGCGCTAAGGCAGCCCTCACGAAGTTCGTGAAGGATTTCGCCTGCAAGCTCAATGGCACTGACGTGATGATGAACGTCATGGATCCGGGGTGGCTTCGCACGGATCTCGGTGGTCCGAATGCCCCAAATGCTCCTGAAAGCGTTGTTCCGGGTGCCCTTGTAAGCGTGCTCCTCGATGACAAGAAGAGTGGCCGCTGGTTCAGTGCCCAGGATTATGTGGGCATGAGCATTGTGGATGCTGTTGAAAACGGTCGTAAAGTTTTTGCTTAATTGCAAATTTAGCCCAACAGGCGAATTTTTAATCCCGCAGTCCTTGCGGGATTTTTGCTTTTTTGTGAAATTTCGGCCTTTTTAATGTGTGTCGCCAGTCACACTAATATTTTAATTTTAATACGAAAATACTTCACAAAACTTGCGAATTTCAAAAATTTATGCTATTTTAATAAATAAAGGTTATTTTTAACCTTTAGAGGGACATAGGGAGGGGAGTGGTTTTGGACTGTTATGGGATGTAAATCCTTCGCTGCGGAGGCGTGTGGTTATGTCTGATGCTGGTGAAAAAAAGATTCCTGAGGGGATTCGGAATGAATTGGAGCATTCCGAAGTTCCGCTTGCTGTCTACCGATTTGTAGATGGTCATATTCAGACTATTCTTGTTTCTGATGGACTTGTTCGTTGGCAGACCCCTGGTTGTACTCGCGAAGATTTGTTGAAGTTCCTCGATACGGACATGTACAGAGATGTCCATCGTGAAGACATTGTTTTTGTAGCGACTAAGGCTAAAGAATTTGCAAAAAACAAGAATGGGCACTACGAGGTTGTTTACCGCCAAAAACTGTATGGCAAGGACGAATACCGTACATTGCATGCCCAAGGTTACCATCGTATTTTGGATGATGGCTCTGAATGTGCAATTGTTGTTTACGACGATGTGACCTCTGCTTTTGATACGTGCAAGGATTTCCGTAATGAATTTGATAACAGCTTGATTGAGTTTTTGAACAATGACAGCGTAGAGCCTTTTGTCATTGTCGATGCCAAGACTCACGAAATCTACATGCTCAGTGCGTCTGTAGATAAGGTCTGGACGCCTGTAAAAGCTTTTGATTCCGGCATTACATTTGAAGAATATTTCTTTGACCCTAATGAAGTCCAGCTCATTACTCTTGACGAGGTCCTTGAAAAAGGTGAAGTCCTTGTTCCGAATTCCCGTACGGGCGGAGATTTGATTTTAAAGGCTTCCCTGATCAAGTGGCATGGTAAGGATGCGATTTTCCATAGGATAAGTGAAAGGACGGACCGTTATTTTGATACGTTGACGGGACTTCCGAATATGGAATATTGCCGCATGCGTGGCGAAAGCTATGTGACCGATATCCGGATTGCCGGAGGAACTCCTTCTGTCGTATTCTTTGACATTGTCGGGATGAAACTCTACAATAACGCCAATGGCTATGATAAGGGCAATGAGTTTTTGCTCAATTTTGCAGCGGCGCTAAAGAAAGTATTCCCGAATAACTTGATTTGTCGTTTAGCCAATGACCATTTTACGGTCGTTGCTGACATGAAAAACATCGAGAAAAAACTTTGTGAAATCCGCAAATATGTCAAGAGTGTCGTTTCCAAGATTTCGATGGATGTGAACATCGGGGTCTGTAAGATTGATGATTTTGAAACGATGGTCGATGCCTGCGAAAAGGCTAAGATTGCATGCAAGGTTCAGAAACAGTCTAGTGATAACTTTTTCCGCTATTACGATGAAGATTTGCGCAAGACGCTTGTGCTGCAGAATTACGTGGTAAACCACATTGACGAGGCTATAAATAATGGTTACATCAAGGTTTACTACCAGCCGGTGGTCCGTACGATTACGGAAACTTTCTGCGGTATGGAAGCGCTGGCCCGTTGGGTGGATCCGCAATATGGTTTTTTGAATCCGGCGGTCTTTATTGGCGCTCTCGAAGAATCTCGCCAGATCCATAAGCTTGATAGCCACGTCATTAACATTGTCTGTAAGGAAATGCGAGCGGAACTGGATGCTGGCAAACCGATTGTCCCTGTGTCCTTTAACCTTTCGCGTCTGGACTTTATCGGCTGCGATATCTTTGATGTCGTGGAACGAGCTCTTAAAAAATACAGCATTGACCGAGAATACATCCGAGTCGAAATTACAGAAAGCATCATGGCTTCGGATTCCTATGTCCAAAGCGAAATCCAGAGATTCCGTTTGGTCGGTTACGAAGTCTGGATGGACGACTTTGGCAGTGGATACTCTTCGCTCAATACGCTTAAGGATTACAAGTTCGATGAGCTAAAAATCGACATGGCGTTCCTTTCGAACTTTAACGATGCCTCTCGCACGATTATCAGTTCCACGGTTCGCATGGCGAAAAATCTTGGGCTAAAGACTCTTGCCGAAGGTGTCGAGACCAAGGAACAGATGGATTTCTTGAAGGGCATCGGTTGCGAAAAGGTCCAGGGGTACTATTACGGAAAACCTCAGCCGTTAAAGGATACCATGAAACACATGGAATCCATTGGTATGGCTGTCGAAGACCATAATGCACGTGTGGTTTATTCCAAATTGGGAAGCTTAGACTACCTTGTGGATTCTCCTAAGGGAATTCTCTCTTATAAGGATGGCTTGTTTAAGTTCTTGTTTGTGAACAAGCAGCTCGAAGAGCAGATATCGAGCCTTGGCTTTGCCCATATTGAAGATGTTGAAAAGGCCATCAATGATCCCGAGGATCCGGCGTACTATACGCTGCACGAAGCTGAAAAGGCGGCTTATACGGGTCCGCGTGAAATAACGTATGCCGCTCGTGGTTCGTATGTCTTCTTGAGTGGATACCTGATTGCCGATATTGAAGGTAACCACATTTATGACATGTCTCTACGCAATACGCACGTGAGCGCCTTTGATATCTCTTCACCGAGTAGTAAGATTACGTCGCTCCCGACAGATGCAAAGACAATCTTGATTGCCGATACGAATCCGCAGAACCGCGCTTTCCTTGAAAGTGTCTTGAGATCGAATTACAACTTGCTGATTGCCGAAGATGGCGAACAGGTGCTCAATTTCTTGCTGGAGTATGGTAACCGTATTTCGTTAGCGCTGGTGGATGCCGCTCTTCCGAAAATCGATGGCTTCAAGATTATTCAGAAATTCCATGGCGACAAGCATGAATTCCAGATGCCGTTTATCGTGATGACCGATAACGAAGAATTGGCAAAGGAAAGTGTCCGCTTGGGGGCTTATCAGTCAATCCTTACGCCGATTAAGAATAAGGATCAGGTCAAGTCGAAAATTGACGATGCCATCAAGAATACGGAACTGCTCCACCAGCTTGCGCTGAACTATATGGAATACGTCCCGGGTGGAGTTATCCTTTTGGAAGCTGTCAGTGGGGATATCCTTTATGTGAACGGGCGTGCTCTTGAAATCTTCGATTGCGATAACGTTGACGATTTCCGCAGCTTGGCGGGTAATAAGTTTGAGGGGGCTGTTCTTCCAGAAGATTATGCTGCCGTTGGTGAAACTCTTGAAACTCTGTTTCGGAGTAGGGGTGCTCTGCCTTCACAAACGACATACAGAGTCAGGACCAAGAAGGGATTTGTCAAACGTATTTACCATGTGGGTCGTTATTTTAGGGATACACCGTATGGACGCATTTTGTCGGTGTTTGTCTCTGAAGACGATATGGCTTTGAAAAATTACTTTGGTCGCAAGAATGCGTTCAAGATGTTCATGGCGTCTGGTGAGGCGACCCATACCAAGTCGTATGAGCCGGGATACAAGGGATACTTGTTCTGGAACCTTACGAAAAATTCTCCGGTTATCAGAATGGAAGGCATTAGCTACATTCCTGAAGAAATGAATGGCAAGTACACTTACGATGCTCATTACAACTACCTGTCGAGTCTGATGTCAAAGGATAGTGTAAATGTCCAGAAAAAGGCTAATTACACTCGTGAAAAATTGATTCTTGCTTATGCAAATAAGCGGGCCGTTCCTTCGCTGAATTTGAATTATAATTTGAAGAATGGATGGTTCTCCATCAAATCGACTTTTGACATGATGGCAGACCCGGATACGGGTGACGTGATTTTGAAACTCCAGAATGAAAACGATACGGATGTCGAAGCCTACAAGGAATTAACGGATGCGGTCGTTCTGAATCTGTATGACCAAATCATTTATCTCGATGGCAATACTAATAGACTATTGAGTCTATCTTGCCTTGAAGGTAAGCCTATGTATGTTCAAAGGTCTATATCGGATTCGATAGAGAATCTCTGTAAGTTGTTCCAGATGCCTGTTTGCTCTGTGGAAGCGTTTATGGAACGGGCTAATCGAAATAGTGCTTCTGGTGAAACTTATGGCAGAACACTGACGCTTGAAGATGGACATGTGAAGTTCGTTCGCGCAAAACCGCTGTATAATGGTTCTGAAAAGTACATCATTACCGTTTCGGATGTTACGCATGCCAAAAATGAATTGATATAAAGCTTTTCCTCCATGCAAAAAAGTCAATTTCCCGTCCTATGGGTGGGAAATTTTCCGTATATTGTCACCTTTTGACATTCTACTTTTATTATATTAGTGCACATGGTGGCACTAAATAAGTTGAAGAAAGAAATTGAGTATCTCTGTACGGAATGTGGCAATACAACTCCCAAGTGGGCGGGCAAGTGCCCGTTTTGCGGTGCGTGGAGCTCGCTTAAGGAACATGTTGTTGAACGGATTGCTGAGGGGGCTGGGCGTACAGGGCGTGGTCTTGGCGGGCCTGTCCATAAGGTGGTGTTGCTCAAGGATGTCGCGACAGAAGATACTCGGCGCTTGAGCACGGCGAATTCAGAATTTGACCGTGTGCTCGGAGGCGGCTTTGCTCCGGGAAGCCTGGTGCTTATTGGTGGCGATCCGGGGATTGGTAAATCGACGCTTGTGCTCACGACGCTTGCGACGATGAATGCTGCGGGTGTAAAGGCTTTATACGTGAGTGGCGAAGAGAGCGCCTGTCAGGTGAAGCTCCGCAGTGAACGGTTGAACGTTTCGGGGAGTGACATGATGCTCCTTTGCGAGACGAATCTCGAAAAGATTTTGGAGCAGGCTAAAGAGGTCAAACCTCAGGTCCTTGTGATTGACTCTATCCAGACGGTTTACAAGAGTGAACTTGCTGGGACTCCCGGCTGCGCGACGCAGTTGCGTGAATGCACACTGGACTTGATGGTCTTTGCCAAAAACTCCGGCTGCATTACAATTCTGATCGGGCACGTGACGAAGGATGGGCAGATTGCCGGACCTAGAATTTTGGAACACATGGTGGATACAGTCGTTTACTTTGAAGGCGACCGGAATCACCAGTACAGGCTCTTGCGCACTATCAAGAACCGCTTTGGGGCGACCGATGAAATTGGCGTTTTTGAAATGACGAGCCACGGATTGAATCCGGTGCTGAACCCGAGCAAGGTCTTTTTGCAGGAGGGTGTTCCGCCGACACCGGGGAGTGCCGTCTGCTGTACGATGGAGGGCTCGCGGGCGCTCCTGTTCGAAACGCAGGCTTTGGTGAACCAGACGAATTTTGCGGTGCCGCAGCGTGTGGCGGCAGGGATTGACCCGAAGCGCCTTACGATCATCCTTGCGCTTTTGGAAAAGTTCGGTGGTATAACGATTGGAGCCTCGGACGTGTTTGCAAGCATTGCCGGTGGCATGAAGGTGAATGATGCGTCGTCGGACTTGGCTTTGGCGCTTGCTGTGGCAAGCAATCACTTGGGAATCCCGCTTTCGCGACAGACGATTGCGATTGGGGAGCTTGGACTGTCGGGCGAGGTGCGTGGCGTAAGTCTTTTAGACCAAAGGCTCAAGGAAGCAAGCCGCCTAGGGATGACGGAGGCTGTTGTGCCGGCGAGTTGCAAGCTTTCGGAGAATGTCGGGCGGATGAAGGTCGTACGTGTGCATTCTCTGTCTGAAGCGATAAGCTGGCTTATGGACAAGAAGTAAGGCCCCTTTGGTGCTGCAAAAGAAAAGGGACGCTCCAATAGAGCGTCCCTCATTTCCGTTATTCAGATAGGCTTACTTGCGCTTTTCGCCCGGTCTGGTGAAACCGAATGCGCGCGGGTCGAAACCGTTGGGGAACTTGGTTCTTTCGTTGTAGGTCACGCGCTTGGCAGTGAACTTTTCAATCTTTGCGCCGGTGAGGTCTGCACCGGAGAAGTCCACGTCTTCCATCTTGGTGTCTGCGTCAATCTTGACACCTTCCATCTTTGCGTTGGTGAAGGTGACCTTGATGAGCTTAGCACCAGAGAAGTTTGCACCGGAAAGCTGAGAATTGTTGAATGCAGAGCGTTCGATGGTGGAGTTTGCAAAGTTTGCCTTGGTGAGGTCGGCGTTATCGAAGATGTCCTTGAATACGTAGGCACCGTCGAAAACAGCCTTCATGAGTTCGGCGTAGTTGAACACGTTCTTGCTGACGTTGGCGTCAAAGAAAGAAGCCTTGTTGAGTTTGGTCTTGTCGAAGGAGCTCTTGGAAACGTCGCCCTTGTCGAAAATGACACCGTTCAAGTCCTGGTTGTTGAACTTCATGTTCTTGACCTTGGACTGAGCGAACTTGGCCTTCTGGAGCTGTGTTCTGGAAAGGTCCACGTCATTGAAGGTGGTCAAGGAAAGGTCTGCTTCCTGGAGGTTCACGTTGTTGAAAACTGCACCGTCGAAGTCAGCCTGGGAAAGACCGGCCTTGGCGAAGTTCACGTTGTTGAGCTTCACGCTGGAGAAGTTTGCAGCGATGAGGTTGCAAGCCGTGAAATCCGTCTTTTCCATGGTGGTCTTGCGGAGGTCGCTGTTAGCCATCAAGGAACGGGAGAAGTTCGTGTTGGTGAGGTTTGCCTTGCTGAAGTCAGCACGGGTAAGGTCCATGTCCATCACGGAAGCCTGAGTGAGGTCTGCCTTGCTGAAGTCGCATTCGTCAGAGACCTTCATTGCGTCGAGACGGGCGTTCTTGAGGTTGGCCTTCGGGAATTTGCTATCGAGAAGCGTTGCGCGATAGAGGTTTGCGCCTTCGAGGTTTGCGCCTTCGAAGTTTGCAGAACGGATGTCTGCACCGCTAATCGTTGCGCCCTTGAGGTTTGCCTTTTCGAAGTTGGCGCCGCTAATCACAGCATTGCGGAAAGAGACTTCGGGAAGGTTTGCTTCTTCGAAGTTCGGAGATTCACCGGCAGAGCGCTGGAAGTCCGTAACGCCCTTGATGGCCCTTGCCTTCTGGAACTGGTAGTTGTCGATACGCTTGTCACGGAAGGAGGTGTTCAGGTCTTTACCTCTGAAATCCTGTGCAGACACGTTGAGCGCGAGTGCACCAAGGAGGCAGAGACCAAATTTATAGACGTTCTTCATATTCATAGTCAAATTCCCTTTATGAAAAAGTAAATCAAATAACGGATAGCCCTAAAATAACTAAAAAATTTGCAAAACTAACAACTAAAAATAAAAAGTGACCAAATAAATACTAATTTTACGTTGAAATGACTTGTTTTCGTTCAAATTCTTACAAAGTGGTGATCTGCGGGGCAGGTCCGGCCGGTCTTATGGCCGCTTACCAGCTTGGAAAATTGACGGGCGGTACAGGACAAATCCTGCTTTTGGACAAAAAGGAACCCTGGAAAGAGCCCATTTTTTGTGCAGAAGCGGTATCGACCCATCGTTTGAACGATTTGTGGCCTATTGATGAATCCTGGGTGCGTGGGAGCCTTTCTGGCATCTATTTTACGTCGCCCAAGGGCTATAAAGCTGAATTTTACAGCAAGGACTGCGGCCGTTTGCTCGACCGTTCGAAGTTCCACCATGCGATTGCCGATGCTTGTGTCGAGGCGGGCGTGGAATGCCGTTTTGATGCGCTTGTGAAAAGCATTGAAAAGGTCGAAAATGGCTGGAATTTGAATGTTCAGGTGGGTGAAGAGAAGTACTCGCTGTTGGCGGATGCTTTTGTTGATGCCAGTGGCCCCGGCTGCCGCCTGACGCGTGGCATTCCGTGCCTTGAAGGGATTGAATCGGGCGATACTGATTTGGAACCGGGCATTTTTGCTGTGGCCGAAGGCATTGAACATGAACGTGACCATATCGATTTGCTTTATGGAAGCGAATTTGAGGGCGGTTACGGTTGGATTTTCCCGCGTGATGGCAAGGAAGTGAATGTCGGTTTTGTGCTTTCGAAGGATGCAAAGCCGAATATGCCTTTGCGTGAAAAGCTCAAGCACTTTATTGCGACTTATTACCCGAATGCAAAGATAAAGGCGATTTACGGTGGCATGATTGCCTGTGGGCAGTCTAATAAGCCGCTTGCCAAGTGTGGCCTCTTTAAGGCAGGTGATGCTGCAAGTTGCGTGAATCCGTTGAGCCGTTCGGGGATTGTCGAGGCTTTGCTGAGCGGAAAAATCGTTGCAGAATCGGTTCATGAATGGCTGAATGCGACGGATGAAAACTCTCGTGCCCGTATCGAAGCATCGGTCCTTGATCGTTGGATGGCTAAGCTTGGAAAGTCCCATTTGCAGATTGCAAGGGCAAAGCCTGGGCTTGCAAAAATCAAGGATGAACAGTTTGACAAGGCCGCCAAGCGCCTCTCGAAGCTCCCGCGCGAGAAGCAGACTCTGCTTAGAATTTTCTTTGCGGTGCTTTGGTCTTGCCCGTCAGTAATTTGGAAAATGCGTTCTTTTTTGCATTAGTATGATTATGTCAGAAAGTATTGTTGATCGTCAAGAAAAGATTAGAGCAAAATTTGCTTCGTTTACAGATCCGGATGACAAGTGGAAATTCCTCTTGGATTTGGCTCGTGAGCACAAGGGAATGGATGCCTCCCTCAAGGCGGAAAAGTTCATTATCCAGGGTTGTGCCTCGACAATGTATCTGGTTCCGAAGTTTGATGGTGCAAAAATCCATTTTGAGATGGATGTAGAAGGTGGCACGACGAACCCGCTGATTAGCCGTGGTCTCGGTGCACTTGCCTTGCAGATTTTCAACGACATGGCTCCTGCCGATATCCTTTCGGTGGATCCGACGTTTTTCCAGCAGATTGGACTCAATGTCGGGCTTTCACCGACGCGTTCGAACGGTTTTGCAAGCCTTTTGAAACAGATTTATTTATACGCACGCGTCTTTGACGCAATTTCAAAAAAATAGGACGACTCTATGTTTAGTTTCTTGAATGGAAAAAGCCCGTTTGACGAGGCTGAAGAAAAACTGGAAGCCGGTGAAATAATCAATGGTAGACCGAAGCTTCCGCAGGCGCCGATTATGGGCTGGCAGGACGGTGTGTTCTTGCTCGTGCTCATCGGTTTAATCGTAGGTGGTTATTACTACTACCAGTACGCCAAGCAAAAGAGCGCTGATTCTTTTGCCAAGTGCGATGCTTTGTACGTTGCCGCTGAAACGGATGCTACAAAGTACGTGGATGCTGAAGCCTGCTATAATGAAACGTGGGACTTGGGCTTTGTGAGCGATTCCATGGAAATCCTCCGCCAGAACCGCTTGGGCGCTATCGAAGACTTGCGCAACCACCAGAAGGACTTGTATGCCGACGCCATGGGCGCCATGGCTGCTCGCGATACCGTTGCTGCATACAACGTTGTGAAGGAATACAAGGGCCCGATGCTTTTGAATCAGGGTGACCGCAAGGATTGGAATAACATTGCCGAAAACGAAGCTGTCAAGGCTAGTGTTGCTGCAGCCGCTGCTCGCGCCGATTCGATTGCTAGAGAAAAGGCAATTGCGGATTCCTTGGCTCAGGTTGCTGCTGAACTCCGCGCAAAGGCTGTTGCCGATTCTATTGAAAAAGCGAACAAGAAACTTGCTCGCAAGGGTAAGCGCAAGAAAGTCTAAAAAAGTTGACCCCGGCACAGAGACCGGGGTGACAATGTCGCGATGTCATGCCCGCCGGAGCCTGTCCTGAGCGAAGCCGAAGGATGCGGGCATCGCCTTTTTATGAGCGAGATGGAGATTCCCGATTAAATCGGGAATGACAATTTCTACGAAAAAAGGTATTACTTCGCGATTTTCTCAACAGTAATTTCGCGTTCTGTTTCGGAAACGATTTGGATTTTAACGACGTGGGTAATGCCTGCGTCGTTTTCTTCTAATCGCTCGGGCCATTCGATGAGGCTGATGCCGCTTTCGAGATAGTCCGGATCCATGCCGACTTCGTAAAGATCGGCGCCGCCTTCGAGACGGTAAAGGTCGAAGTGGAAAATAGGCGGGTTGTTCGGGTATTCGTGGAGGATGGTGTATGTCGGGGAGCAGACCGTGCCGTCGAAACCGAGCCCTTTGCAGATGCCGCGGCTAATGACGGTCTTGCCTGCACCGAGGTTCCCGTAGAGGGCGACTTTGTCGCCGACCTTGAGTTCCTTCGCAAAACCAAGCGCCCAGTTATATGTGTCTTGTTCAGAATGGAATAGCATAATGAAATGGAGTTGTTAGTCAATGGTCGTTGGTCTGTAGTTTATATTTGGCGCCTATGGCGCGATTATGCGACTAAGAACTAATGACTACTAACTAATTACTGTGGCGTTGTCAATTACAATTTTTCCTTAAACTGCTCGTACGTGAATTTGTGCAGTAGATGGAACTTGCCGTTTTCGTCGAACTTGCCGATGCTTGGGTGGCGCACACCGTTGAAGAACGTTGTCTTGACCATGGTGTAGTGGATCATGTCTTCGAAGATGATGCGGTCGCCGACCTTGAGCGGTTCGTCGAAAGAGAAGTCGCCGAGCTGGTCACCGGCGAGGCAGGAGTTGCCCGTGAGCTTGTAGGTGTGTGCCTTTTCGCCCGGGAATGCGGCGCCGATGACGCTTGGACGGTAAGGCATTTCGAGGCAGTCCGGCATGTGGGCGCTGATGGAAACGTTAAGTATTGCGATGTCCATTTCGTTGTGGACGATGTCGCCAACGCTTGTGACGAGTTCACCGGTTTGCCAGCCGATGGCTTCGCCCGGTTCCATGATGACCTGCAAGTGCGGGTAGCGTGCGGAGAAATCCTTGAGGATGCGCACGAGTTCGTCGCGGTGGTAGTCCTTGCGTGTGATATGGTGGCCACCGCCGAAGTTCACCCATTTCATTTGCGGGAGGTACTTGCCGAAGTGTTTTTCGAATGCGGCGAGAACGCCTTCGAGAGCGTCGGCATCCTGTTCGCAAAGCGCATGGAAGTGGAGTCCGTCAATGCCATCGAGGAGTTCGGGCTTGAATTCCTTTTCGGTCACGCCGAGGCGGGAGAACTTGCCGCAGGGGTTGTAAATGTCGGTTTCGACTGTCGAAAATTCCGGGTTCACGCGGATGCCGGCACTCACGCCGTGGGCGAGCGTCTTGTCCTTGTAACGTTGCCACTGCGAAAAGCTGTTGAACGTGATGTGGTCCGCTGCTTCGAGGATGGCGTCGATTTCGTCGTCTTCGTAGACAGGTGCAAAGACGTGGACTTCCTTGTTCATCTCTTCGCGCGCGAGGCGGGCTTCGTTGAGGCTAGAGGCGGTGGCGCCGGCGAGGTATTCGCCGATGAGCGGGAACGAACGCCAGAAGCTGTAACCTTTGAGCGCGCAGATGATTTTGACGCCGGTCTTTTTCTGGATATCGTCGAGGATTTCCATGTTGCGGCGGAGACGTGTTTCGTCAAGTACGAAACAAGGACTTGGAACTTGAGAATAGTCGAGCATGGCAAGAAAGATAGAAATTATTGTCTTGTCGCTCAAATGCTTTTTTGTATTATTCAGATGTATTGAATCGGAGCTTTTTATAAATTTGTTGAAATTTTCTAAGGTTGTGTTTGAATAATTGGAGGCTTGTTTTGCGGCGGTTGTTGATTGGTTTTATAGCGTTGGTGATTTTGATTGCGTTGTTATGCGTCGCCACACTTTGCTTTGGCGCGGTGAATATTCCGTTTGCGGATGTGGTGCAGGCGCTGTTTAGCCCGGGTGCGGATGTTTCGTCGAACATCTTGTGGAACTTGAGAATCCCGCGAATGATTGCGGCGATTTTGGCGGGGGCATCGCTTGCGGTGTCGGGCTTGTCGCTGCAGACTGTGTTTCGGAATCCGCTTGCGGGACCGTTTGTGCTTGGCATTAGCAGTGGCGCGAGTCTTGGTGTGGCGCTTGCGCTTTTGGCGGGGATTGGCTTTGGAAGTGTGGGCGTGCTGGGCTCGGCGGCGCTTGGGGCTTTGCTTGTGACGCTTGTCGTGATGTTTGCTGCGACGCGTTTTGCGCAGACGGGCGTGCTTTTGATTGTTGGACTTTTGACGGGCTACTTTATCGATTCGATTGTGAGCGTCTTGATTGCAGGGAACTCTTCGGAATCGTTGCGCGTTTATGTGGCGTGGGGCATGGGTAGCTTTGGGCGCGTGACGCTCGGTGATGTCTGGATTTTTGTGGCCGCTGTACTTGTGGGTTTGGTGATGATTGGCGTTTCGCTGCGGTACTTGAATGCGGCGCTTTTGGGTGATGATTTTGCACACGGGCTTGGGCTCAACGTGAAGCGTTCCAAGATTTGCGTGTTGCTCGGGGCGAGCCTTTTGGCGGGAGCGACGACGGCGTTTTGCGGGCCGGTGGCGTTCATCGGGATTGCTGTGCCGCATTTAGCTTATCTGCTTTTCAAGACGACGAACCATCGCGTGCTTTTGCCCGGGGCGGCGTTGTGCGGTGTGGCGCTTGCTCTTTTGGGAGGTCTTTTCCCGGCTTCGGTGCCGCTCAATGCTGTGCTTTCGCTGGTGGGCGTTCCTGTGATTATGTGGGTGCTTGTGCGCGGTTCCGGTGCGCGTTTTTAGGGGGTGGATATGAGTGAAGAAAATTTGCAGACTGCGTTGCTGGAGTGCAAAAATTTGCTGGTGGGCTATGGTAAAGCGCTCCCGTCTATGAAATTCCCGTTTGATTTTTCGCTTGCTTCGGGAAATGTTGTAGCTTTGATGGGCGAGAATGGTTGCGGTAAAAGCTCGCTGTTAAAAACGTTTGCTGGGTTGCTTGCGCCGGTGGCGGGCGAGGTTTCGCTTGAAGGGAAATCTCTTACGGAATGGGCGCCTCGTGAACGCGCTCAGGAAATCTCGCTTGTTCGAATGTCGAGTGCAGTGCCGCCTCGCATGAGCGTGAGCGAATTTGTGCGCTTGGGCCGCTCGCCGTATTCTGGAATTTTTGACAGCCGCACAGAAGAAGATAATCGTATTGTCGAAAATTCGATGGCGCTTTTGGATGTGGCAAATTTTGCAAATCGCCCGATTGCCGAATTGAGCGATGGCGAGCGCAGCCGTGTGTTCTTGGCGGAGGCCGTGGCGCAGCAGGTGAAAATCTTGTTGCTCGATGAACCGAATGCTTTCTTGGATATCCCGCGTAGCCATGCGCTATTCCGCTTGCTCAAAAAAATTGCCGTGGAACGCCAAATGGGCATTGTTGTTTCGACGCATTCCGTGGAATACGCGGAACGCTATTGCGATAAGATTATGGTCGTAAATGGCGGAACGGTAAAGGTGGCTTCGGCAGCGGATGCTCGTAAAAATGGACTTTTAGACTGGACGGAAATATGCGACGCTCTTTGATTTTATTTTACGCTATTGGTGTGTTTTGTGTTGCGCTTTGCTTGTCAGCGTGTGCGGGTAACCGGAGTGTGGCGAGTTCTTCGGAACAGAAACATTTCTTTTGGAAAGTGTCTGATGAGAATTCTTCGGTGTGGGTGCTGGGGAGTATCCATTTGGCGGATTCGACCTTGTACCCGCTTGCTCCTGTGATTGATACTGCGTTTGCACGTTCGGACGAGCTTGCCGTCGAACTCAACATGAACGATGAAGAAGTCGTGAAGGAGATTGGCAAGGAATCGGTTTCGCAGGGAATGCTTGAAGATAGGTTGCTCCGTGATATATTGCCGCCAGAAATGTGGAAGTCTTTAGATAGCCTTTGTGCGGCCTGGGATATTCCTATGGTGGTATTTGAAAAAATGCGCCCCTGGCTTGTAGCGACAACGCTGAGTGCGTATGCATTTGAACAGGCTGGATTGAATCCTGAATATGGGATTGACTATGTGCTTTTGGATAGAGCGGCGTCAGATGGCAAGGCGATTGTTGGCTTGGAGACTGCTGAAGAACAGATTGGCGCGCTTGCAGATACGACGGAATCTGATTCAGCGGGTGTGTATTACTTAAAGACGACTTTGCGTGAAATTGCGGAGCTTGAAACGCTTGTGAAAAACTTGATTCACGCCTGGAAAACGGGTGATGAAGATTTATTGCGTAGCTTGCTGGATAAAGATGACGAAGAAGACGAAAGCGAAGATTCTTTGTCTAGCGATCAGAAATTTAAGGAAGGTTACGAACAACGTGTTTATGTGAATCGCAATGCTAAAATGGCTGAATCTATTGCGACCTTCTTGCGCGAAGATAGAAACGTTTTTGTCGTGGTCGGTGTAGCGCACTTGGCGCTTGAAAAAGACAACGTGATCGATGCGCTTCGCAAGCGCGGTTTTAAGATTGAACGTTTTTAACACTTAAGCCGAGTCGTGTGAGTCGGTTGTAAAGGGCCGTGCGGTTCATGCGGAGCCGTTCGGCGGCAAGGCTTACGGAACCATCGCAATTGCGAATGGTCGATTTCAAAAATTCTCGTTCTTCGTCGAGCTGCAAGTCGCGGAATTCTTCGTAATTGCTTGCTGTGAAAGCTTTTATCGCGGCGCGGTCGACGCTAGTGAGACTTGCTGAATCGTTGTCGGAACTTTCGTCAATTTGCAAGTCTTCAGCGCGTAAAATGCCCGGATCTGTAAAGCAGAGGGCGCGCTGGATGACGTTTTCGAGTTCGCGAATGTTGCCAGGCCAGTTGTGGTCCTGGAGCTTTTGCAAAGCTTCGGGCGAGAGCGTGTAAGGCTCGCCGGCAGGTGAGTACTGACGGATAAAGTAATTCGCCAGGTCTTCGATGTCTTCTTTGCGGTCGCGGAGCGGCGAAAGTTGCATCGGAATTACGTTCAGGCGGTAGTAAAGGTCTTCGCGGAAGCGTTTTTCGCGGATTTCTTCGCGGAGGTCGCGGTTGGTGGCGGCGATAATGCGCACGTCTATATGTCGCGTCTTGTTTGCGCCGATGGGGCGGATTTCGTGATTCTGGATGACGCGCAAAAGCTTGACTTGAGCGTGGAGCGGCATGTCGCCGATTTCGTCTAGGAAGATGGCTCCGCCGTTGGCGTCTTCGAAAAGACCGATGCGTTCGTTTTGGGCGCCTGTGAATGCTCCGCGCGTGTGGCCAAAAAGTTCACTTTCGAAAAGTGATTCCGGAATGGCACTGCAGTTGACGGTGACGAATTTGTCGTAAACGCAAGCGATAGCTCGTGCGACTAGGTCCTTGCCAACGCCCGATTCGCCTTGAATAAGGACGGGGCCTGTGTGCAAAATGGCGCGTTCCACGTTTTTGCGGAGGCGCTGCATGGCATCGCTTTTGCCGACGAGGTGCGACATTCTTTCGCGGAAAATGCGCTTCGCATTGTAGATTTCCTTGAGCCTCGCAATCTTGCTCATCAAGTGGAGGCGAAGTGCCTCAACAGAGAGAATCGTGTCGTAGAGCTTGCTTGAAACTTCGGTATAGCTTTCGGGAGATTCCGCATAGGCGAGAATCATGGAATCCGGGCTAAAGTCGCGAAGGCTTGCAAGCAGTTCTGCATTTTTTGCAGTGAAGGAATCGAGGTCCCAAATGACAATTGCGGCGAGCGGAGTGCGCAGAGCCTCTGCGATTTCTGGAGCCTCGTCGCTTATGGGTGTGTGAACATCGACGGTGTTATCCACAGAAGAAAGGACGTCCAAGATGAACGAGGACGTCGAAGTTTCTTTTGTGAAAAAGTCGATGGACGGGCGCACGCTTTACTTGCCCAGTTCCTTGCTGCGGTTCGTGCCGGCGACAACAGCCTTGATTAGCGTGCTGCGGAATGCGCCTTCTTCGAGGGCGTCGATGCCAGCGATGGTTGTACCTGCCGGAGAGCAAACCATAGCGCAGAGGTCGCTAGGGCTCTTGCCGGACTGCTTGACGAGTTCGACGCTGCCTTCGATGGTGCCGAGAGCGAGCTTCAAAGCGACATCGCGGGTAAGACCAGCCTTTACGCCGCCGCGGGTAAGACCTTCGATGAATTCAAAGACGTATGCCGGAGCGCTGCCGGAAAGTCCGGTCACGGCGTCGATGAGGGATTCTGCAACGCGGCAGGTCACGCCGATGTTGCCAAAGATTTCTTCGGCGAGCTTGAGCGTTTCGTCGGAGACGCCGTCGGTGGCAAGGCCAACGGAGCCCTTGCCAACAGTGAGCGGCAAGTTCGGCATCACGCGGAGCACCTGGTTCTTTTCACCGAGCACTTCGATGAGGCTCTTGCGGGCGACACCGGCCATGATGCTGATGAACGTCTTTTCGCTCTTGAGAGCGGATGCGGCTGCCTTCCATTCGGCGGCAACGAGCTTGAAAATCTGCGGCTTGACGCAGAGGAATGTGACGTTAGCCTTTTCGATGCCTTCGGCAAAGCTTTTGACGCGGACGCAACCGAGGGCGCTCACGGCTTCGGCAGCCTTGTCGCTTGGGTCAAAGAAGAAAATGTTCTTGGCGTCTGTGCCTGCGTTCAAAAGACCGCGGAGGATGGCTCCGCCCATGTTACCAGTACCGGCAAAGAAAATCGTTGTGTTCATTTTTTGTGTCCTTTTTAAAACTTTATGGATTGCTTCGTTGCTTTGCAACTCGCAATGACGTTACGATGGTAAACGTAAAAATATTTTCGTTCGTCAAATGGTGATGCCGGAACAAAGTCCGGCATGACAGGGGATAAAAAGGACTCTTTATAAAAAGACGACCCCGGCACGGTGGCCGGGGTGACATTGCGCTTGACGGGGATTTCGTCTAAATTGTATTAGACTTTTGGTTTGGAGAGAACGGCGAGGAGTTCTGCGTTTGTCTTGAGCTTGCTCATGAGCTTGAGCAGGTTCTCCATGATGCCTGTTTCCGTCTCGTTCTGGCTACCGCGTCTGAAGTTCCAGGCGGCATTCTGTTCGAGGAGCGTAAGCAAGCGTTCTTCTTTGCGGGTGCCGGACTTGAACACGTCAATGGCTGGCCAGATGCGCTTTTCAGCGATGCGGCGGTCAAGCACGAGTTCCATGTTACCGGTTCCCTTGAATTCTTCGAAGATCACTTCGTCCATGCGGCTGCCGGTTTCAATCAATGCCGTGCCGATGATGGTGAGGGAGCCGTTCTTCTGGACTTCTTCGCTAATTGTGCCGTCTTCGTTCTTGACCGTGCGAATCTTGTCCTGAATCTTACGGGCTGCACCGAAGAATTTCTTCGGGAACTGCATGGCGTTAGCGTCCACACCACCAGACAAAATCTTGCCGGAGTGCGGAATCACAACGTTGTTTGCACGAGCGAAACGCGTGATGGAGTCGAGCAAAATCACGACGTCCTTCTGGCTCTCGACGAGGCGCTTTGCCTTTTCCAAAACCATGTTGGCGACGCGGGTGTGGTGTTCAGGCGGTTCATCGAACGTCGATGCGACAACTTCAGCCTTGATATCGATTCCCTTTTCAGCAGCCTTTTCCTTGATGTCCGTGATGATGTCTCGCATTTCGGTGACTTCTTCCGGACGTTCGTCGATGAGGAGCGTGATGAGGATGATTTCAGGATGGTTCTTCGCAATAGCGCGGGTCACGTTCTGCAAGAGAACGGTCTTACCGGTACGCGGAGGTGCGAGGATGATACTGCGCTGACCCTTACCGATCGGGGAGAACAAGTCCATGATACGGGTGCTGTATTCCGTTTCATTCCATTCGAGGTGGATCTTTTCTTCCGGGTGGATCGGCGTTAAATATTCGAATGCCACACGGCGGCGCATCTTGTCTGGTTCTTCAAAGTTCACGCGGTCGATGCGGCGCATGGAGAAGTACTTATCTTGTTCGCGAGGCGTGCGCACAAGACCTTCAATCGTATCGCCAATCTTGAGGTTGAATTTACGGATAAGGTTCTGGCTTACGTAAACGTCATCGGCGCTGGTCTGGTAGTTCTGATCCGGCATGCGGAGGAACCCGTGACCTTGCGGTGTGACTTCGAGGACGCCTTCCGTATAAATGATATTGCCTTCGTTTTCGAGGCTCTGCAAAATGTAGTTGAGGGACTGTTTGCGCATTCTGCGGAAGTCCACTTCCTTTTGCACGGCGAGTTCCTGGAGTTCGCTCATGGAGAGTTTGCGGAACTTGAGCCAGTTTTCCTTGGCCTTTAATATGGCTTCGGAACCCGGTGCTGGGAGCGTAGCAGAGTCATCGACAAATTCTTCTTGCTGGAAATTGCGGTTATTGCGATTGTTCTTGTTGAACTTGTTGTTCTTATTGAACTTGTTGAATTTGCCGTTCTGGTTGTTGAAGCGGCGGTCGTCCTGACCTTCGCCGTTTTGAGCCTGGGCTTCACCTTGCTGTTGTGCGTTTGGGTCTGCATTCGGATCGGCAGAAACTTCACCTTGATTTTCTGATGGAGCTTGGGCTGCATCAGTGTTTTGCGGAATTACAATTTCACCGTTGCTTTCACCTGTGAATGCGCTTTCTTCGGTAGATTCGGCTGGCTTGTAGTTTTGTTCGCCCGTGTAAATCGGTTCTGCAATGGCATCAATGTTTGCTACACCGTACTGTTCGGCGAGGCGCTTTTCGGCAGCGGCAATACCATCGACCGGCTGTCTTTTTTCTTGAAATTCTGGTTCGGCATCGGCTTGAACGTTCTGTTCGAATTCGGGTTCTTTGCGAGCCTTTGTCTTTGGATTTGGCTTTCTGCCACGACGTTTGGGCTGCGGTGCGTCCTCGGCATTATCCGGCAATTTGTCGGGGGTTCCTAAATATTCTGGAACAGGAATGCCTGTGCTTTCTGGATAAACGAGATCCGTCAAAGAAGGAGCTTGAGTATTTTGTTCTGAATTCTGATTCTTAGGTGTTCTGGGCACGATTGCGTCCTATAATTACATATTTCAAAAAATGAAATAGACTATATAATTGAAACGATAATAAGGGCTTGTTGCCCCATAAATTTTATTGATGATTAATATTACGTCCCGAAATAGCGGAACGGGTTAAAAGATACATTAAATTTTGTGAAATGTCATAAAAAAATTTTTTTTTATGAAAAATATTAGGAGTTCCCTGTTTTGATGTTCCCAAATTTGACTGGATCCTTCCGCTTTCAGCGTCAGGATGACAATGGCTAAATTTATTATATTTGGGGCGTGGATTCCTTAAACAGAGTATATATCGCACTCGGAAGTAATCTTCCTGACCGCTCGGCTCACTTGAAAGCTGGGAGGGACATGCTTCGCCGTATAAGCGCAGGGGGCTGGGTTGAAAGCCCTATTTATGAAACACCACCTGTTGGACCGGCTGGCCAGGGACCATATTTTAATCAGATCGTGAGCTTCTGGTATGATGGCGACCCGGTAAAGTTACTCTATTACTTAAAAGGATCCGAGCTTATTCTTGGACGCAAGGACCGCGGACATTGGAATTCTAGGGAAGTGGACCTGGATTTGCTGTTCTTTGGTCGTGAAGTTTGTGAAGGTCGTCCGACAATTCCGCATCCTCAAATCTATAACCGCCAGTTTGTGCTTGTGCCGCTAAGCGATATTGCACCGGACTGGGTAGATCCGAAGACGAACAAGACCGTCAAGGACTTGCTTGTGGAATTGCTTGAAAAAGAAGAAAAGATTCCGTTCCGCGTTATTGAAGGGGAGGAACCCTGATGCTTCTGGATAAGAACATTCATTTTATGGCGATTGAAGGCGTAATTGGCGTTGGTAAGACCTCGCTTGCCCGTGCCATTTGTGAACGCTGGAACGCCATGTTCATTGAAGAAAACTTTGCTGAAAATCCGTTCTTGCCGAAGTTCTATGAGAACCGTTCGGCGTACGCTTTCCAGACGCAGCTCTTCTTTTTGCTCGACCGCTTTAAGCAACTCCAGAATTCTGCCTTGCAGAGCGACTTGTTCCATGATTTGCTGGTGAGCGACTACACGTTTGACAAAGACCGCATCTTTGCCTCGCAGAACCTCACTGAAAATGAAATGACGATGTATGACCAGGTGTCGAACGCCTTGAACCACGATATCCGCAAGCCGGATTACGTTGTCTATTTGCAGGCAAGCGTCTCGACTCTTTTAAAGCGCATCAGGGGTCGTGGTCGTGCGATGGAAAAGACCATTGACGGTAACTACCTGAGCGACTTGCAGGACCGTTATGACCATCATTTTTGGCATTACACCGACGCTCCTGTGCTTATCATCAATACGGATAATATCGATTTTGTCCATAACGAAAGCCATTTGCAAATTGTGCTGAACGCCATTGCGTCCTGCCCAAGTCAAACGACTTATTTTGTTCCAGAAGGTAACTAATCATGCAGATAATTAAGTCTATCGATTCCCTACGTCAAACGCTTGCTCCTCTTGCGAAAGAAGGGAAAAGAATCGGTCTCGTTCCAACGATGGGTGCTCTCCATGAAGGTCATGGCGCTCTTATCAAGGCATCCGTGAGCGAGTGCGATGTGACTGTTGTAAGTGTGTTCTTGAACCCCATCCAGTTTGGCAAGAACGAGGACCTGGACAAGTATCCGAAGCGCTTGGAAGCCGATGCAAAGCTTGCTGAATCTATCGGTGCCGATTACGTTTTTGCTCCGTCCGTTGCTGAAATGTACCCCGATGGCGATCCGATGACGCTTGTCCGTGATGAAGCTCTCGAAGGCATGTACTGCGGCGCTTATCGCCCGGGACACTTCCGTGGCGTTTTGACAGTCGTTTCCAAGCTGTTCCTCATTTCTGGCGCAAACGACGCTTACTTTGGCGAGAAGGATTACCAGCAGGTGTTCCTGATCGAAAGAATGGTGAAGGACTTGAACTTCAACATCAAGATTCACCGCGTGAAGATTGTGCGTGAAGAAAGTGGCCTTGCTCGCTCTAGCCGTAACGAATACTTGACTCAGGAAGAACGCGAACAGGCTCTCGGCATTTACAGCGGTTTGAAGGCTGCAAAGGCTGCCTACGAAGCTGGTGAACGCAGCGTCTCGAAGATTCGCGATATCGTCGTGAAGTCCATCGTTGCTGCTCGTGGCGTTGTGCAGTACGTGGAAGTGGCTAACCAGAAAAACTTGCAGAAGTGCAATGGAGCCCTTGCCGCCGAAGACAAGGCTGTGATTCTTGCCGCCGCCTTCTTTGGAAAGACTCGCCTCATCGACAATATGGAACTGAACTAGGAATTCCCCCGCTATTTCTCAGTAGCGGTAAAGATTCCGTCCCATTTTTCGCCTGCGCTTGCAGGCGGATTTTGTTTATAGGCTAGGCAACGCTTGATGTAGACCTGGCTTGGGCAAGTCTTGCTGCCCGGATCGCGTTCAGGCAAGTGCGGCTCGAATTCTAGGCACTTTGTGAATAGCTCGATGGCCTTGTCCCATTGCATGTTTAGGTAAGCGCTGCGAGCTTGTGCCCAGAGTTCACAAAGCTTGTGGAGTGAATCTGCTTTTTGATCGTTGGCGTAGGCGAGTAGTTCAAACGTCTCGACAGGTTCATCTTTACCCACGACGCGGATGATGTCGAGTGAACGATAGATGTACTGGCTATCGATTTTCTGTTCGACAAGCTGGTCAATGGTGTTCTTGCAAACATGAATGTAGGCGCCATACTGTTTGGCAGCGCTTTCAAGGCGTGCGGCAAGGTTCACTTCATCGCCCATCATGGTGTAGTTCTTGCGCATGGTGGAACCCATGTTTCCGGTCACGATATTGCCGGTGTTGATGCCTATTCGCATATGCATGTTGTGGACGACTTCTGGCCATTTTTGACCTTCGCCTACCCATTTTTTGCGGAGCCTTAAAAGCTCGCTTTGCATGTCTAAAGCCGTGTTGCAGCCTCTTCTGGCGTGGTCATCGTATTTCACCGGGGCGCCAAAGAATGCGATGATGGCGTCGCCTTCGTACTTGTCAAGAGTTCCTTTGTTCTTTACAATCAAGACGTCTGTCATGGCGGTTAAGTAGTCGTTCAAAAGTTCAACGAGCTTATTTGCACTTCCGATTTTTTCAGAGAACGTCGAGAACCCTTGAATGTCGGTGAAGTAGGCTGTAATTTTAGATTCTTCGCCGCCGAGCTGGGGCGTTTGACCGCTGGCTACTAATTCGTCAATCATTTCTGGCGAGATGTATTGCTTGAACGAACTTTCGATGAACTTCTTTTCTTTGTTTTCGAAATAGGCTTGCACGACCATTGCAAATGTATTTGAGATAATGATGGCCAAAAGCTGCTTGGAAACGCCGATATAGATGTTGTGCTTGAAACAGATGTAAGCGAGCAACGTGTAGAGAACCGCTATGCCGATCATTAAAAGTAGCGATACGAAACTTCTGAAGTAAAGCCCTATGAATGTGCAAATCAACGCCAAAATAATTACAATATAGCGCTGATAACGTTCTTTTAATACCGTCAGGTAATCATCTTCGAGGATGTTCTTGATGATGTTGGCATGGACGAGAATGGCTGGGATGTTTTCTTCGTGCGGACCGTTGACGATATCGAAAAGTGCAGAAACGGAAGACCCGAGAATAATCGTCTTTCCGGCGTACTGGTCAAGATTTGTTGTGTCTCTGAAAATATCGTAGTAAGATACGTGCTTGAAAGTCCTTGTCTCGGGAGCGACATGGTTGAAGCGTCCCTTGTACTTGATGAGGAATTGCCCGAGTGTGTCAATAGGAATTCTTTTGTGCGGCCCGAATCGCATTTCTTCGCCGGGCTTTAATGCGCTAATCTGTTTTTCGTCTGCTTTGAGAATTTCTTTTAAAATCCTGTTTGTGAAAAAGCTGATGGAGGCAGACCATTCATCTTTGGCCTTGTTGTAGCTGATGTCCATGTTGCGGGACAGGTGCTTGTGTTCCCCAATCTTGATATCGCGGTAGCTCTTTTCAAAGAAGTGTATTGTATTGAGGACGCTTGGCGTGATGCTGATTTCTTCATCATCGTCACTTGTGATGACGTAAACGCCTTCGTCATCTTCGCTTTTGGCTATTGTAAAGCCGCTATCGAGTTCTATGGATTGACCTTCTTTTATTTTGCCGAAGATGTCTTGGGGAAGCTTTCTTAGAATGTTGGAAAGCGTTGCGTTTAGTTGCTGTTTTTCGTCTACAAAAATGTCAAAAGTTAATTGCCCATCGTTGTTTCTTTTTGCTGTTACCTTGAATGAAGTTTCGACAAGATTTGCTTTTTTAACACCGCTTTCCTTGATGCTTTTCATCTTGTCGCGGAGCGATGTGAACATGGGGTAGGTGAAGTTCGGATACGTGGTGTTGTATTCGCCGCTGGAGTCTCGGTAGATGCCAAAGGGCTTGCCAATGTCGATATATTCGCCCATTTTGACGGTGATATCTTTGGGGTCCTTGTGGAAAAGGTGTGAAATGGTCATTAAGGAGAGTGCCGAGTAAATACGCTGCGGGGCAAGCTTGTCCTCATCGACATATGGGAATTTGTACAACATTCTGATACGGCGGATTGTACCATCGTTGTCGGGGTATGCATTGACGGCTCCTAGACGTGAGCCTGCGTTTGCTAGTTCCGGGAATACGTTATCGAGAATCTCTCGGGCTTCGATGTCTTGCGGCTTATTCACCTGGTTTAACTGCAGTGTCGAGGAAAAACCTACCTCCTTGGCGCGTTCCCAGGTGCTGAGCGGTTCCCAGTTGCTTTTGTTCTTGTAATGGGAGGCGTCGTTCATCAAGAAGCTGATAATGCAGATGCCTGAATTGCGAGTGGATTCGACCAGCATGGAGTCGTAGTTGTAGAAAGAACTGATTTGCGAGAAGTAATGGGCATGGCTTGTATCGGGGTCAAGTTGGGTAAGGATTTCTTGGCATTGAGCCCCTTTTCTCTTTCCGAAGTCGGCGTCCTTGAACAGAATATCGAATGCGATTGCTGCTGCACCGCCTTCACCCAGGTTTTCGATGACTTTGGCGTGGATGGATCTATCCCAGTTGTAGTAGTGCCCTAGTTTTAGCAGCGATTTCTCATCGATATCTGCAATGATGATATTGGGGTCATTGTAAGGCTTGCTTTCTAGGACAATGCCGTCTTTGATTCCGGTGGAATCAAGGACTTCCGTATTCAATTTAAAGAACTGGTCGTAAAAAATGTTTTCAGCCGATTCTGCGATATAGTTTTTCTTGGAATTGCCAAAGATTAGGATGAGCAATACGGCGATTGCCGAAAAAGCAACCCCAAAAAAAAGTTTTCTCTGATTTTTTGAATTTTTCTGTGCCATGACGATGAAAAAATAATAATTGAGCAAATAGTGTCATTTTTTGTATCAAAGTTAGGATCGTTATTAGACTATATTTATTACCGCAATTAGAGGAGCGTATTTTTTGGCTGTTCAGAAGAAAAAAACTGTAAAGAAACCGAAGAAAACTAAAGTAGAACCGAAAACGGGTGCACAGGAGCCGGATTCTTATTTTGTAACGATGATGGTGGGGTACCTGGTGTTGCTCGCTGGTGTCATCCTTTTGCTGGGTTGTATCACGATTTCGATTGTGGGCGAGCACGAAAACTGGCTGGGAAATTACTTTGGCGTGATGTTCCCGAGCTTTATGACGTTCCTTTTTGGGCGTGTGGCGGTTGTCGTGTTTACGGCAGCGCTTGTCCTTTGGGGGCTTTTTATCGCGATTGCTTCGCTGCGTGCAAAGTTGTTGCGCTTTGCGGTTGGTGCAAGCTTGCTTGTGGTGAACGTGTCATTTTTGATGTCGCTTAAAAATTTTGGCGATAAAAGCGTCTCGAATGATGCGCTTTCGATGAGCGGTGGCGTGTTGGGAGAGTTCTTTTTGCAGAACTTGGCGATTCCCGTGTTTGGGCGCGTTTCGTATGTGGCTCCGCTGATTATACTGTTGACCACTTTGGCTTTGATTTTGGTACTTTCGTTTGGGGTTCGTCCGAGGCACTTTAAGTTTGTGGCGCAGACGATGCGTTATTTGACGGGGCTATTTGGACGCCGCCATAAAGAGGATGTTGAGCCGAAGACGGAATATGTGCCGAATATCCGCGACGAACGCTCTGAGAAAAAGCAATTACGCCGTGGCGTGGTGATGGAAGACGAGACGATGATTTTTGTCCCGGATTCCGTGAAGATGCGCAGGCGCGGGAAGGTGGAACCTTTTAATGGCCGCCATAATTGGCTGACGGACGATTTGGATATCAATCGTTCGGAAATGCAGACGCAGGTGGGGGAATCGTTTGGGTTGCCTCAGTATGCTGGGAATGCTTTACCTGAAAATGCGGCGGGGAATGCGCAACCGGGCAATTTGCAGGATGCGCCGCTTGGGAATGCCGAGAATGTGCCTGCGGGTGCGACTTTGGGCGGTGCTGACGAAGATGGAGTCTATGAAGATCCTGAAATCCGTCGCCTGGAAGAAGAATTGCGTTTGAATGAACGCCACATGAATGCACTCCAGATTCTGGAAATCAAGGAACGCATTGGCGCACTCCGCCGTGCTCGCGACTTGATTGACTGGGAAAAGGGCCATAAGGGCCGTATGCAGGTGAAGGGCGATGTGCGCCGTACGGCGGGCTCTGAAACAGTGAATGCTGCGATTGCTGGGAATGCTGGTGTGAATGCGGGTGGAAATGCTGCAAATGTCGGCAGTGCTGCTCGTCGGACTGCTGAAAGAACTGTTGTTGGAAAAGTTGAAGTTCCGAAATCTGCGAAATCTTCGACAAGTGCCAATACGATTGTCCGTGATGCAACGCTTTCGGATTCTGTGGCAACGCGTGCGGCAATCCATGCCGAAGAGCTTTTGGGCGGCGATGGCGCCTACGTAGAGGACTTCCCGGGAAGCCCGGCGGTTGATGATGACGAAACGTTTGCTCCGGTAGTCGTGACGGCTGATGAAGTGGGCGAGGACCCGACATTTGGTGAAGGTGAGTTTGCTGGACGTTCTCGCGGTGGTGAAGGTCGCGCAAATGCTGGTGAAAGTGCGCGCCCAGCAGCGAAGGCTGTCCAGTCTGCACAAATTCCGCCCGCACCTACAGCCTCTTACGACGAATACAAGATTCCTGAAATTTCGAAGATTCTCGACACGCACGAAGTGCAGACGGCGGATTACACCGAAGAAGAGTTGAATGCCATCGGCAAAATGCTCGAAGAAAAGCTTGAAAACTTCAAGGTGAAGGGCCGCGTAATCGGTTGCGAAACGGGCCCGATGATTACCCGTTTTGAAGTGGAACCGGGCCCGGGCGTGAAGGTGAGCCGCTTCTCGGCATTGCAAGAAGACTTGGCGCTCCCGCTCAAGGTCTCGTCCATCCGCATTCTGGCGCCGATTCCTGGCAAGGCTGCTGTCGGTGTGGAAATCCCGAATCGCAAGTTCCAGACGGTGTTCTGCCGCGATGTGTTCATGAGCGAAAAGTTCAAGCCCGCGCATGACAAGATTCTTGTGGCGCTAGGGAAGGACATCACCGGTGAATCGTTCACGATGGATTTGGCGAAGGCACCGCACTTGCTGATTGCAGGTCAGACGGGTTCCGGTAAGTCTGTTTGCATTAACGCGCTCATGGCGTCGATGCTCTTTAGCAAGACTCCGGATGAACTCCGTATGATTCTTGTGGACCCGAAGGCGGTGGAACTCAAGATGTACGAAAACATCCCGCATCTCCTCGCGCCTGTCATCACGAAGCCGGAAATTGCTATCCAGGCGCTCCAGTGGCTTTGCTACGAAATGGACCGCCGTACGGAAGTCTTGGCATCTGCAAAGGTGCGTAACATCGGCGGCTTTAACGCAAAGTTTGAAGCGGGTGAATTGCCAGATGAAGTTCCTGAAGAAGATCGTGGCCACCGCATGGCGTTTATCGTCGTGATTATCGATGAAATGGCGGACCTCATGATGGTCGCCGGCAAGGAAATTGAAAAGTCTGTGGCTCGCTTGGCGGCTAAGGCTCGTGCCGTGGGTATCCACTTGGTGCTTGCTACGCAACGCCCGTCTGTGAAGGTTATTACGGGTATCATCAAAGCGAACTTGCCGACGCGTATCAGCTTCAAGGTTGCTTCGCAGATTGACGCTCGCACGGTGATGGACCATGCCGGTGCTGAAAAACTTTTGGGCCGTGGCGACATGCTTTACAAGGCTGTGAATGATCCTGATCCGGTGCGCGTGCATGGTGCATTCCTCAGCGACGAAGAAGCCGAACGCTTGGCCGATGCCTGCTCCGACCAGAACGTGTTCTATCCGCAGGTGGAATCGTTCGATGTATCGGGTGGTGAAGAAGGCGATGAAGAGGGCGGTGGTTCTCTCAAGAACGAAAAGCTCGACAAGTTGCTTTTTGAAGTTGCGCAATGGGCTATTAGTGTGAACGGTCTTTCGACTTCGGCTGTGCAGCGCCACTTTAGCGTGGGGTACAGCCGAGCAGGGAAGATTGTGGACCAGCTTTACGGCCTTGGCGTGTGTGGTCCGAGCAAGGGCAACTCGAAACCGCGAGCCATGCTTATTGGAATGGACGAGCTCATGCAACTCGAACGTTCCGGACGATTCGGGTAAAAATTGGAAAAGATTACTGACTAACGACTATTGACTATGAAAGAATACGCTCCTGCTAAAATCAATTTGTTTCTCGATGTTATCCGCAAGCGCGAAGATGGTTACCACGATTTGGGAACTGTTTTCCAGACGGTTGATGCGGGTGATACTGTCGAAGCGACGCTCCGCGAAGATGGTGAAATCCATTTGACGTACAACGAACCGCAGAATTACCCGCTGGAATCGGACCTTGTGTTCAAGGCCGCGAAAGCGCTCAAGGAATTTGCAAAGTGCAACCTTGGTGCCGACATCCATCTCACGAAGGTCATGCCGCTTGGAGCTGGCCTTGGCGGTGGCAGTGCAGATGCTGCGGCAACGCTCCGCTTGCTCAACAACTTGTGGAACTTGAACCTCTCGTTTGAAACTTTGGAATCCATTGGTGCCCGTCTTGGTGCCGATGTGCCGTTCTTGGTTCGTGGCGGGACCGCTTTTGCCGAAGGTATCGGCGAGCGTTTGACGTTTGTGGAACCGCTGGACCTCCCGGAAGGGGCTGCGCTCCTCATTGCGACCCCGCTTGATTCCGTGCCGACGAAAGATGCTTATGCTGGCGTCCCGAAATCTGGCCCGGACCGTTGGGAACAGTACAAGGCTGCTTGGAATGCTCAAGATGCCGCGCAGTTCAAAGCCGCGCAATCCCAAAGCGCGAAGTCTACAATTCCGCAGTTCCTGAATCCGGATTCCTATTTCAACGCATTCGAAATCTCGGTTTTCCCGACGCACCCGCTTGTCGCCGAGATGAAGCAGAAATTCATTGAACTTGGGGCTGATGTCGCCTTGATGTCTGGTTCGGGCGCTTCCGTTTTCGGGATTTTTAAGACCAAGGAACTCGCTGAAAAGGCTGCCGCCGTTCTAAAGCCGATTTCCCGCTACCAGACCGTCACCAAATTCTGGCATAGGTAGTGCCGCTTTTTTGTCAAAATGTGCGAAAAATGACTTTTTTCAGCTCTTTTTTTGCACGTTTGTCTTTGACAAAAGGGACTTTTTTACTATCTTTGTCGCACCATTGGGGTATCGTCAAGTGGTAAGACAACGGATTTTGATTCCGTTATTCGTAGGTTCGAATCCTGCTACCCCAATGAATTTTTTTATCTAATGGAGATAACACAATGGAACTCACAACGCTCAAAGCTGCCTCGAGAGTGCTAGGTGCAAACCGCGACAACGCCCGTTTGCGTAAGGCTGGTCAGATTCCGGCCGTCTATTATGGTAAGGGTATCGAAGCTAAGAACATCAGCGTCAGCGAAATCGACTTGCGCAAGGTTCTTGCTCCGGGCAAGCGTTACACGCTTCTTGACCTCGAAATCGATGGCAAGGCTGGCAATCCGGCTCTCGTCTACAGTGTCCAGAAGGACGCTCTCACCCAGAAGATCACGCACGTTGACTTCATCAAGATCGCTGATGACGAATTCGTTAAGGTTCGCATCCCGGTCAAGCTTTCCGGTCTCCCGGTTGGCGTGAAGACTCAGGGCGGTCTCTTCTCTCAGGAAGCTCGTTATCTCATGCTCGCTGCTAAGCCGGCAAGCATCCCGTCTGTTCTCGAATTGGACATCTCCAACTTCGAAACGAACGTGACCTTCTACGCTAAGGATTTCAAGCTCCCGGAAAACGTTACGCTCGCTTCTGGCCCGCGCACCGTTATCTTCACGATTTCTTCTAAGTCCAAGAAGAAGGATGCTGCTGCTGCTGCTCCGGCTGCTGACGCCGCTGCCGCTGCTGCTCCGGCTGCCAACTAATTCTGGCAACAAGCTGAAAGGCTTTAAGAGACCTGCTCCGATTGGGGCGGGTCTTTTTTCGTTGAAAATTCTATATTTTAAGTTATGAAATTACTCAAGCTTTTATCTTGCCTTTCTTTTATCGCCCTTCTTGGGTGTGCTAGTTCTGAACCTGTCGTGCAGCAACAGGATAGCAATGCTGATGAAGTTCGCGCAAATTCCGCAAAAGCGTATAGCGAACTCGATGCGGAAAAGTAACGATATTTTTTAAGGTTTTATTATGTATTTAATCGTCGGTCTTGGAAATCCTGGAACGCAGTATTCGAACACGCACCACAATGCTGGTTTTATGGCAGTTGAAAAGCTCGCTGACCCGAGCAAGGACTGGAAATCGGAACACAAGGCGCTCACCATGAAGGTGAACATTGCAGGCGAAGAATGCCTCCTCGTCAAGCCGCAAACCTATATGAATCTTTCTGGTGAAGCAGTGCAGGCGCTCATGACGTGGTACAAGGTCAAGGTTGATCATTTGCTCGTTTTTAGCGATGATATTAATTTGGATGTAGGCCGTATCCGTTGCCGCAAGGACGGCAGTCATGGTGGCCAGAATGGGCTCCGCAATATCATTGAACATGTGGGCGACAAGTTCCCGCGCATCCGCTTTGGCGTGGGCAAGTGCCCTCCGAAATTTGACCTCAGCAACTGGGTTTTGGCGAAGTTCTCGCCCGAAGACCGCCCGAAATTCGATGAAGCAATCGCAAAAGTCCCCGCACTCGTAGAATGCTATTTTAAACTCGGCATTGAGAAGTGCATGGAGCGCTACAACGGGAAGTAAAGCCGTTATATGCAACGGATGCAACAAAAATATTATGACCTCGACTGGTGATGAACTTGTCGAGGTTCTTTTTTATCCCTTAAATTGTATATTTAAGACAAATGTTAAGGGGACAAAGAGTATGAAATTGTTTTGTTGCAAGGATGAGGCTTACTGCTATTTGGGCGCGTTGTTTCTGGTGGCTGTTTTGTTGACAGCTTGTGCTGGCGATAATAATGGTAATGCCATTGGTCCGGATGCTCAAAACGAAATCAGTTCTAGCAGCTTGTCGAGCAGTGCAGAACCTGGTGAATTTTCTCTTGACGCATCGAGTAGTAGCCAAAAGACTGCTGTTCGGACAATTCATGGTTTTGCTCAAAGAACGCCTTTTGTCGATGGTTCCGTTGTTCAGTTGACGGCATTGGATGAATCTACTTTGGAACCGATTGGGGAAACTTTTACAGGAATAGTGGATGGCGGATTTAGTCGCTATTCTGTTGAGGTTGATTCGCTAAAGTCTAGGTATGTTCATATTTCGGTAACGGGGGATGTTCTGAGCTACTATAACAGTATGCCGGAAGAAAAAGAATATACTTTATATGCTATTACTGATTTGGATTCTCGTGATTCGGTAAACATAAATCTGTTGACTCATTTGGAATTTGATCGCGTCCGAAAACTTGTTCGTGATGATAAACTTTCGTTTGCAGAGGCTAAAAAGCAAGCCGAAAAAGAACTCTTTGAAATCTTCCATATTACGATGAAAAAAAGCAACGATGCTTACTTTGCCGAAGACTGGAGCCTTTTTGGAGATAGTTTGGGTGACCAAGCTTTGATGGGGTTGACCGTCATTTTTAATATATATAAAGCGACAATATATGCTTTTTCAGATTTTTTTGCTAAGGATGGTAAAATTGTTAATGATACCATAATCTATAAAATGGCCCAAACGGCATTTAATAGTGGGGTTGTTAGAATTTCGGGAGATATTTATTTATCACCAGATTTGAATCGCTTCCGCTCTAGTTTCAATCGTTGGAAAAGTATTTATGGCACCAGTTTTGACATGAGCTCGGTTGCGTACCATGGTATGATTCCCGAATTTGAAGAGGTTGTTGAAAATTTTTGGCGTAGTGAGTTTGGTCTTGAAAAGTGCGATAAGGAACATCTAGGGACTGTTGGAAAAACGCGTTATGACGAATATTATACGTGTGCGCAGGATTTCTTGGTGGGTACGGTGACCAATTCAGAGTACTATTGGCGTGTTGCGAATAGTTTGGAAGCTAATTCTTATGGAATCAAATGCGATAGCGCGGATTATTTTATAACGCCGGGAAGTGTAGAGTCTTCTTTGATTGTTTGCGATTTAGGTTCGTGGCGTTATGCTTTGGATGTCGAAAAACAAGTTGGTTTGTGTACAAATGAAAATGAAGGCTCGCTTGAAGATACGGATAAATATGGTTATGTCTGCATGTCGAATAAGTGGGAGGTGTTTACCGATACGCTTGAGGATGAACGTGATGGCAAACGCTATGCCTATAGCAAGGCGGCCGGCCTTTATTGGATGATTGACGATTTGGGCGATACCACGTTTACATGGGCGGAGGCACAGTGCCCTGAGGGGTGGAGGCTCCCGACTGTGGATGAATGGAATAATTTGCAGAAAAAATTGGGCGGTTGGAGGATCCCATCAACGGACGGGCATCAAATGCATCTCATTGATGGGGCGCATTCCTTTAAAATGTGGTGGACATCCAGTGAATCTACGGAAGACGATTTGTTTGCCATTGCGTTTGTGGCTGAATATTCTCCAATGGACTATCTGCAAGCACAGTATTTTTCATTGGGTTCACGTAGTGAACTTAAAAGCCGCAAGAACAGTGTCCGCTGCGTGAAAGAACCCTAAAAGTTATTATATTGAAATTAAACTTTTGGTGGAGAAACGCATAATGAATAAAATGGTCATTATCGCTTTCGGTATGGGACTTTCGGTGGCTGCTTTTGCGCAGGATTTCTGCAGCTCGGCCAAACATACTGGTGCAAGCAAAAAAGTGAACGGGAACGAAGTGAGCTCGTACAACGGTGTCGGTTACGAGCTTTGGTACGACAGGGCTACTTCAGGTTCGCTTACAATTTATGAAGATGGATCCATGGCATGTTCTTTCCAGAATGCTGGAGACTACCTTTGCCGTGCGGGGCTTTCGTTCGATAGCGACAAGAAGTATAACGAACTTGGCGGCGATATGCTTGCGGAATTCAAGCTCGTGAAACAGAATATCAATGGTGCCGATTACTCCTATGTCGGTGTCTACGGTTGGATGGAAGAAGTTTCGAAATCCCCGAGTAAGCTGGTTGAATATTATGTTGTCGATAACTGGCTGACAGGGTGGAGGCCTGGTGATTGGGTCGCTAGCCATAAGATGGGCGATTACACAATCGATGGTGCCAAATACTCCGTTTATTGGGGAGAACATACGGGCCCCGCCATCAAGACCAAAGGCAATACGACTTTTTTGCAGTATTTCAGCATTCGTGAAAATGCCCGTGATTGCGGTATCATCAATATTAGCGCTCACATGAGACAGTGGGAAAAGCTGGGCATGGAGATGGGAAAACTCTACGAAGCCAAGGTCCTTGGCGAAGCCGGAAGCATGGGAAACGGCGTTTCCGGTACGGCTGATTTCCCGCACATAAAGGTTTACGTCAAAGGTGAAGAAGTTCCGTCGTCCAGTTCTGTTGCTTTAAGTTCAAGTTCTGTGGCGTCGAGTTCCTCTGAAACTGTGCCGAGTTCGTCATCGGATGTGCTCGCAGAATCTTCGAGCAGTGTTGGCGGTTCTTCGAGTTCGGGGACCGATGCGATTCCGTTTACGGTACAGCGCTTTGACAAGGCTGGGATTTATCAAGTGTTCGATATGCAGGGGAATTTCCTCGGCAGGGTTGAGCTGAAGAATGGTGTGTCGCTTAAGCAGGCTGTAGAAAGCAAGTTCGCCCGCTCGTCCGTTTATCTGGTCAAGCGTGGGGCCTTTGCCAAGACGATTGCTGTCGAGCGCTAATTCATCGCTCGTAATTTACCGCTCATCGCCAAAACGCTCTTTTTTACATATTTCTAGCGCAAAAGAACTAGGATTTAAAACCGAAAATTACTATATTCTATGCGCAAAAGAGGTACTTTATGAAACTTTTGCCAGAAGCTTTGACGTTTGATGACGTCTTACTCGTTCCCGCTGAATCTTCTGTTCTTCCGGCTCAGACGGATGTGAGCACCCAGCTCGCCCCGAATATCAAGCTGAACATTCCTATCATCAGTGCTGCAATGGATACCGTTACGACGGCTCCGTTGGCTATTTCCCTTGCTTTGCAGGGTGGCCTCGGCATTATCCACAAGAATATGTCCATTGAAGACCAGGCCGAAGAAGTTCGCAAGGTCAAGCGCTGGCAGTCCGGTATTGTGACCAATCCGGTGACGCTTGATGCCGATGAACCGGTGTCTGCTGCTTTTGAACAGCGTGCTCGCAACAAGGTGAGCGGTTTCCCGATTCTCTCCAAGGGTAAGCTCGTCGGTATGCTCACGAGCCGCGACCTCCGCACCGTTAGCGACATGAACGTGAAAATCAGCACGGTCATGACCAAGGATCCTGTGACGGCAAGCCCGAAGGTGAGCCTCGCCAAGGCGAAGGAAATCCTCGCCGAAAAGCGCATTGAAAAGCTCCCGCTCGTGGACGCTTCTGGTGCTTTGAAGGGCCTCATCACGATGACGGACATCTTGAAGCGCGAAAACAACCCGAACGCAAGCCTTGACAAGAATGGTCAGTTGCTCGTCGGTGCTGCTGTCAGCACTTCTGCAAATACTCTTGAACGCGTTGCTGCCCTCGTGGACGCAGGCGTTGACCTGTTGATTATCGATACGGCTCACGGCCACCACATCGGTGTGCGCAACATGGTGAAGACCGTTCGCAAGAAATATCCGAAGCTCACGATTTGCGCCGGTAACGTTTGCACGCCGGAAGCTGTCGAAGAACTCGCCAAGTGCGGTGCCAACATCGTCAAGGTGGGTATCGGTCCGGGTTCCATCTGCACGACCCGTATCATTGCTGGTGTCGGTTACCCGCAGTTCTCCGCTGTCGTGGAATGCGGCAAGATGGCTCGCAAGGTCGGCGTGAAGATTATCGCTGACGGTGGCCTCAAGTTCTCTGGCGATATCGTCAAGGCTTTGGCTGCTGGCGGTCACGCTGTGATGGTGGGCTCTCTCTTTGCCGGTACCGAAGAAGCTCCGGGCGAAGTCATCCTCGCTGATGGCCGTAGCTACAAGAGCTACCGCGGCATGGGCTCTCTCGGCGCCATGAAGGCTGGCTCTGCTGACCGTTACTTCCAGGGTGGCGTTCAGGAACCGCGCAAGTTTGTTCCGGAAGGCATCGAAGGCCGTGTTCCGTACAAGGGACCGCTCCGCGACACCGTTTACCAGCTCATTGGCGGTATCCACTCTGCTATGGGTTATGCCGGTGCTGCAAACCTTGAAGAACTCTACAAGAAGGCAACGTTTGTCCGTATTACGGGCGCAGGCCTCCGTGAATCTCATCCGCACGATGTGACCATCACGAAGGAAGCTCCGAACTACAGAACGGGCGACTAATTTTAACGTCGTGATGTCGTCATGGCGGACTTGATCCGCCATCTATTCTAGTTTGTCATTGCACGTTGTGCTTGATTGGCTTGCTAGAGTGTCATCCTGAACTCGCTGAAGTTACTTTGGTGAAAAACCGGTGCGCAAAAAGCGTGCCGGATTTTTGTTATATTTTTTTTCGAACAAATTTTAGAAGGAGTTGAAAATGAGATTAGTGAAGTTGATGATTCCTATGGTTCTTGCAACTGCAATTTTGGGCTGTTCAGGGACAAAACAACACAAGGATGCGTCCTGGACACAAAAACCGGCTAGTATGAACGTTTTGTTTACGGAACCTGTAGTTTTGAACAAAGAAAAAGATTCTGAAGACTCTAAGGAATGGACCGTTTTCCCGTGGTTTTATACAAGTGTGAATGATGCTTCTGAAATGTCAACATTTTCCGAAAAAACTGTGGATTCGAGAGACACGCTCATGATGTCTGAAAATATGGAAAAAATGAAGGAGTGGTTCTCGAGCAATGTGGACAATACGCTTAAGTTTAACTCGAATGTTCATTATAAACTGGATGGTATCTCGAAAGACAGAGTCACGTATTCTGTAGAGGTCTTGGATGGCGATAGTCTTCGTGTGCCAAAGCCGGTTTCGATGTCTGACGGTGCCGAAGTTTATTTTGTGCTAGACAGTATCGAAATGAAGTCTTACCAGAACTTGAATCTTTATAATTCGGGGTTAAGCACGCCTGCTTTTCCAATCCCGGTTATGGGGTATCGAACAAACAACTGCGTCAAGATTTCGGCTTCATACGCTTTTTATGATGCAAAGGCTGGAAAACGAATGGATTTTGGACGCTTGGATGAAGATCAATGTTCCAAGGAACGGGTAATCGAGCATGACTGGGTAAATGTTTTACGAGAATTGATTTTACACATGATCGAGAAAACTCCAATTGCGCAGTTTTAAATAAGGATCGCAGCTTCGCCAGGCTGCGTTTTTTTGATATATATTAGTGTTATGAAGTTGAATGATCGTTTTACTTCGGTTGCTGTTATGGCTTCATTGCTCGCAGGTTTGCTTGCGGTGCCGTTTGCGCTTGTGGCGTGCGGTGATTCTGACAGTTCGCCTGCGGCTGTGGGCGAGGATACATCTTCTTCGCAAGTGTTTTCGTCTTCTGAAAAACTCGCAAGTTCCAGTTCGGAGAAGTCCGTGAGTTCTTCGTCAGTGAAGTTCGCGGATTCCTCGTCTGCGAAAAAAGTTGAAAGTTCGAGCTCGGGAACGCTCGCGGAATCTTCTTCTTCTGAGAAGGTCGCTGAGTCTTCGAGCAATCGCGCGTCCTCAAGTTCTTCCGAGAAACCTGCCGGTTCGTCGGACAGTGGTGTTTGCACGAACTGCGATAGCTATACGGCGGCAGACCCGACGCTTGTCGAGAACGGCGGCAAGGGTTCCGTGACGACTTACGGGAGCATCACTGCGAAAGAAACTAGCCTTGGCGGCGCCTGCAATTACGGACAGACTAACATCCAGTACTATGCGGCAATCCATGTGAATGTTTCTCCGGGGGATGATAAGGGCCCGTGGGATGGTGGCATGGCATGTGGCGGCTGCGTTCACGTGAAGGCGAAAACGCCGGATGGCTGGAAAGAGGTAACCGTGCGCATTACGGACCGTTGCCCGGATGCCGACTGCGGTGTGGATTTGGGCGGTGCGCCTGCTAGCGATATCATGGGAATCCAGGTCGGCCGTTATTACGGCGAATGGGAATTCGTGAGTTGCGAAGGAGTCGAAGGCGTGTGGGGCGATTCCACATCCATCTGGGTTAAGGAAGGCGCTAGCACGTACTGGAGCATTATTCAGGTTCGTAACCCGAAAGATGCTGTCCGCAAAATTGTGTTCAACGAGGTAGATGGCGACAAGACTTATCCGCTTGAATTTGTCGTGGGAACAGAAAACTTCTGGACTGTTCCGAAGGAAGTCCTGCAATCAGAAAAAAGTTACAGTGTAGTCGTCACTTATCGTAGCGGTACCGATGACGAATGGATTTTAAAAGGTTCTGATTTAGCGGTGCCGGAGGCAAATCTTTATCTGTACGAACACCGGAAGAAATAAGTTTTTGTATATTTGTTATAAATATAACACCCAAACGAAATTAATTCGTTTGGGAATTTGTTTTAAAAAGGAGTTGGTATGAATCGAACAAAACTTATTTTTGTGGTTTTGGTACTGTTGCTTTTGACTGGGTGTAGTCCGAGGGTTGTTATTTCTGAAAATTGGAATTGGCGCCCTGCGACAATTGCTGTGATTTTTACAAATCCGGTTGTTGCTAATACAGACGATATTGAAGATGACTTGCCGGAGTATGTTAATTCTTTTCCGGTGTGGATGTCTGCAGAATTAAAGAGAAACATTGAGGCTAAGGCCGAAGATTTTAATGATCATTCTCGGATGCATGTTTCTGTTGTGGCTTATCCGTTGGGCATTTCGGGTGCAAATAATTTTTATATGGGTGAATCCGGAGTGATGATAAACGATAGGGATGTTTTTGCTATTGATGATGAGCGATTAGCTTTGCCAGATGCTGATGTCTATTTGTTTGTCGATTCCATTCAAATCAATTCTGTGCTTACAGGTGGGGGATTGGGCTTGCTTGGACTTTTACTGCACGAAGGCGTCTTGACGATGTTGGGTAACTATGGTTTTTATGATGGCAAAACTCATGAGCGTTTAGGCTATGGCTCCTTGGGGGCTGTTGAACAGTATGCTTTTGGTGTTTCAAGATCCAACTGGGAAAACCTTATGGAAATTGCCGTTAAGAAATTGTTCGAGGATACGCCTGTTCTTGATTGTGCTTATTGCTCTGTACGTGCCGACGCTAATTGGAAAGAGAAAAGGGCTACAACGCCTCGTAAAGAGGCTCCGAAGAAGAGTGTCTGGGATTAGAAACGCTCAATTTTAAAAATTGCTCAAAAAACAAAAACGGCGCCTTGAAGGGCGTCGTTTTTTGCGAGTATCGCGGCTTTTGGAAACCGCGATATTTTACTTGTTCAAGCGCTCGGTTGCTTCGGCGACTGCGAGCAAGTCTGCTTCCTGGAACGGCTTGCCAATCCACTGGAGGCCAACCGGGAGTCCGCCTGCCATACCGCACGGAACGCTCACGCCCGGAAGACCGGCGAGGTTCAAGCTAACGGTGTAGATGTCGGAGAGATAGACCGCCATCGGATCAGATTCGTTCATGCCGCACTTGAGCGGGAGACCCGGCATCGTCGGGCTAGCAATCACGTCGCAGGTCTTGAAAGCTTCGGTGAAGTCGTCCGTGATGAGACGGCGAACCTTCTGGGCCTGCACGTAGTAAGCGTCATAGAAACCGGCGGAGAGAACGTAGCTTCCGAGGAGGATACGGCGTTGCACTTCCTTGCCGAAACCTTCGCTGCGGGACTTGGCGTAAAGGTCGAAAAGCTTACGAGCTTCGGGACTGCGGTAGCCGTAACGCACGCCGTCGTAGCGGCTGAGGTTGGAACTAGCTTCTGCCGTTGCAATGATGTAGTAGCTGGACACAGCGTAGCTGATGTGCGGGAGGCTCACTTCCTTGATCGTGGCGCCTTCGGCTTCCATCTTCTTAAGCATGTTTTCGATGGCGGCCTTGCATTCTGCATCGAGGCCTTCGCCAAAGTATTCCTTCGGAACGCCGATGACCTTGCCCTTTACGCCGGTGCCGAGCTTTGCGGTAAAGTCTTCGGTCGGACGAGTGCTCGTGGTGTTGTCATGCGGGTCGATACCGCAAATCGCACCGAGGAGCGTGGCACAGTCGCGAACGGTTGCACCGAACGGACCAATCTGGTCGAGAGAGCTTGCGTAGGCGAGGAGGCCGTAACGGGAAACGCGGCCGTAGGTCGGCTTCAAACCGACAACGCCCGTGCATGCTGCAGGCTGGCGGATAGATCCACCCGTGTCAGAACCGAGAGCGCAAGGAACTGTGCCAGAGGCAACGGCGACTGCGGAACCACCCGAGGAACCACCCGGAACGCGGGATTCGTCGAGTGGATTCTTGACCGGGCCGTAGTAAGAGGTTTCGTTGCTGGAACCCATGGCGAATTCGTCCATGTTCGTCTTGCCGACGATGATGGCGCCTGCGGCTTCGAGTTTTTCAAGTGCTGTTGCAGTGTAGGGGGCAACAAAGTTATCGAGAATCTTGGAGGCGGCCGTGGTGCGAGTGCCGGTCAAGCACATGTTGTCCTTCACGGCGACCGGGATGCCATCGAGGGCGCCCAGAGACTTGCCTTCGTCGCGGCGCTTGTCGCTTTCCTTAGCGCGTTCGAGAGCGCGGTCGTTCAGCACCGAGATATAGGCGTTCAAATTCTTTGTAGATTCAATTTTTTCGAGGGAAGCCTGAGCGAGCTTTTCGGCAGTGGTACTGCCGTTAGCCAGTTGAGCCTGAAGTTCCTGAATAGTCTGCATTATCTTTCTCCGGACCATTTCATGATGTAAAGAGCTAAACCCATGCCAACTGCACTTAGGGCATTCACCTTGAAGCCAAAACCAAGCGCAAATTTGACGAGGTACAAATCAATGACGACGGGCTGCGGGGTATCGCCAGAAAAACCGATACTGTAATCGGCAGCCGCAGTAAAAATGTGGTGAACGCTGTTATCGTATCCACCGGCGTTCAAGAGGACTCCGAGTTCGCCAAACAAAGCTCCGAGAGCTTCGCTCATGATGCCGCCTAAAATGAGGCCGACAAAAATAAAGAGGACGACACGTGCCAATGAGTTCTTGTGAGTCATGCCGCAAATATAACAATTTGCAACGTCATCCTGAACCCTTTATGGGTGAAGGATCCAGTAAAACTTGAATATTATCCCAAATCGATATCGGGTGAAACCTGTATCGTGAAGTCGGGGTAAAGCTCAGCTGCTTCGCTCTTGATTGTATCAAGGGCTTCTTGGGCGTTCACGCCGAATTTGATAACCACGTCAAAGCGCATTTCCTTGGCTTCGATGTCCACGTAAAAACCGTGCATCTGGAGAGCCCAATCGTGTGACTTGACTTTGTCTAAAATCGTGTCGCGGATTTTGGCGGATTCGTCGTTTTGGGTGTTGTAAGAGTAAACGCCGATAGCGGTGAGGATGACGCCTGTTTCGCTGTAGACCTTCTTTTCGAGCTTGCGTGTGAGGGAATCCAGGTCGGCGACGGTCATGGTATCGGGGAGTTCCACGTGCACGGAGGCGAGCTTCTTTTCGGGGCCGTAATCGTTGATGACGAGGTCGTATGCGCCGTGGATGCCTTCTTCGCTGCGGATGAGGCTCTTGATTTGCTTGGTGAGTTCGTTGTCGTTTTTCTTGCCGAGCAAGTCGCTGACGGTGTCTTTCAACATTTCAAAGCCGGCCTTGATAATGAAGATGGAAATCAGAACGCCGACGTATGCTTCGAGCGAGAGTCCCGTGAAAATAAAGATGAGTGCCGAGGCGAGAACGGAAAGGGAGAGGATGGCGTCAAAGAGCGCATCGGAGCCGGAGGCGATAAGCGAACCGGAATTCACGCGCTCGCCTTGCGATTTCACGTAACGCCCGAGGACGACTTTCACGACTACGGCGATGGCGATGATGACTAGTGAAATGGTGGAGTAATCGGCTTCTTCGGGGTGGATGATTTTTTTGATGGATTCCACACAAGAGGTGATGCCCGCGTAAATCACGATGGAGGCGATGACCATGGCGGTCAGGTATTCAATGCGGCCGTAACCGAGCGGGTGCTTTTCGTTGGGCAATTTTCGCGAGAGTTTGTTGCCGACAATCGTGATGATGGACGAGAGCGCGTCCGAGAGGTTGTTTACGGCGTCGAGAACGACAGCGATGGAGTTCGCCATAAGGCCGATAACCGCCTTGACACTCGCGAGAATGACGTTCGTGACAATCCCGACAACGCTAGTCTTGACGATGACTTTATTGCGGTTTTCTTCGTTGTGCTTTTCTTCATTGCAGTTCTTTGCCATATGATTCTCCTACTAATTTTTCTTTGGATTATCGCTTTGCTCTAATCCCAAATGCTAACCTCGGTCATGCCAAAACAAGTTTTGTCGCGACTCTCGGCTTTCGCATTTGTCGTCTCTCGTCTATTTTATGCTCCAGTCGATGGGTTCGAGCCCCTTGCTGACAAGGTAAGCATTTGCCTTGCTGAAGTGCTTGCATCCGAAGAATCCGCGGTATGCCGAGAGCGGGCTCGGGTGCGGGGCGGTAAGAATCAGGTGACCGCGATTGGGCGCGATGAGCACTTGCTTTTTGATGGCGAAACTACCCCAGAGCAAAAAGACGAGGTTTTCGCGGACTTGCGAAAGACGCTGGATAATCGTGTCCGTGAACTGCTGCCAGCCAATGCCTGCGTGGCTTGCCGCCATGTGGGCGCGCACCGTGAGCGATGCGTTTAAAAGCAAAATTCCCTGGTGAGCCCAGCCTTCCAAGTTCCCGTGTGGTGGCGGTGTGATGCCGAGGTCATCGTGGAGTTCCTGGAAAATGTTCACGAGGGATGGCGGCGGCTCGATTCCAAACGGCACCGAGAAGCAAAGCCCGTGAGCCTGACCTGGATTGTGGTACGGGTCTTGTCCGATGATGACGGCCTTGACTTTATCGACGGGGCAATAGTCTAGGGCCGCAAAAATCTGCGGTCCGGGGGGATACACCACGTGATGTTCCGCGTGTTCCTGCAAAAGTTTTGCCTTGATTTGCTTAAAATACGGCTGTTCGAACTGGTCGGCGAGCAGTTTTAGCCAAGATTGTTCAAGTTTTACGGACATGGTTAGGTTGTAGGTGTTTGGTTATAGGTTTTAGGAACGGCTCCGCCGCTTGTCATGCCCGCGGAGGCGGGCATCTCCTTTACAGGATTCGCGAGTATCGCGATTTTCTCGCCGTCGAGACGTGTGTAGAATAACGTTGCGCTGTTTTTGCCTTTGGGCTTGAGGCGTTTGATTTCTTGATCGGGGTCGACTTTGACGCCTCGCAACTTGAGCGTGAGTTTTCCAATGTCGTGCGATTTGAGCATCGCGCGGACGGCGCCTGTCGAAATCTCGGACGATTCCAAAATCTCGTAGTTGGCGAAGGCGGGCGAGGGGAGTGGTTTTTCGCTGGTTACGTAAGCTATGCCCGGCGAAATCAGATGCGTGGTTTCGTCGTGCGCGAGGGCGACCACTCCAAAGAGGTGGCTGCGGAGCAATACTGGTGCGGGTTCCGCGATGAACTTTGAAATTCCGCCAAGAGGCAAGTCGGATTCGCTGCTCGATGTGCGGTAAACGCGGTCGCGCCCTTCGAGTTCGTAATTGTGATCGTATTGCGATTGCTCGTTCTCGTTGCGGGCTTCGCGTTTTTCGTCGCGGGCGAATGTCCAGTTGGCAATTTCGTTCCCTGTTTTGTCGACCATCACGGCGCGGACATGGTCGGGATTCTTGGCGAGCTCGCCGAACAGTACCAAACATTCTCGGCAGTCCGTGCGAGAACCGATGTACAGGATTTCTGTGCCTTGCGGGATTTCGCAAATGGGGTATCCGGGCGGAATTTTTGCCATGCCGCCTTTGTAGTGCTTCGAAATTTCGATGACTTCTTCGAATGTGGGCGTGAGGTTGCGCAGGTCACGCTGGTTCTCGCCTTCAATCGCGCGGCGGGCAGGGTCAATCGTGAAATAGTCGGCTTTGGGGCGGGCGAGCGTCGCATTCTTGGAATCGTTTTCTTTGGTGACTTCGCGGACATCGGCGAGGATGGTGTGCGCGTCGCTAGATTCTTGCGAGACACCTCGCATTACGCTGCTGTTGTAGCGGAACATTGCAAGTCGGTTTTCGTCGAGGTCCACGCCGATGGTCAAAAAGTCCTTGGGCAGGTAGAAGGAATCGCCGCCCATGCCGCAGCAAAGGTCGTGTACGACGGGGGTGCCTTCACTACTGTTCTTGTTCGTTTGGCGAGCGCATTCCCAAAGCGTAGCTTTCCAGCGTCCGATATCTTGCGCTGTGCTCTGTTCCAGCGCTAGTTTGTCGCAAAGGAGGAACGCGGTACTCTCGATTCCGAATTTTTCGCGAAATTTTGGCACGAGAGCCATATAGTCCATAATGACGGCTCGTTCTTCGTTGCTGAATTCCTTGGCTAGCTGCGTCGAAACTTGCAATGCATCCAATTTTTTCTTGGTTGCAAGCTTGATGAAATCCTGAACTTTAGCCGAAGTGAGTAAATCCGCGTTGAACATGCTAGAAATTTAATTTTTATGCGGGAATTTTACAATTTAAAATTTTGAGGATTAGCGATTAAGATGTATTTTTATGTATGTCATTCCCGCCTCTGAGCGGAAATCTCCTTTAATAGGATTGGGTTGGTATGAAGTTTTTGAAAAATCTTGCGGCGTGCGTGTCTTGCGCTTCTGTTGCTTTGCTAATGCAATCTTGTGGTGACGATACGGCTTCGTCGCCTGTTTATGCTTTGAGTTCTTCGTCTGTGCAAGAATCTTCGTCATGTCATTCCGGACTTGATCCGGAATCATCTTCTAGCGTACCGGAATCCTCGGCTCAAGAATCCTCGTCGTCTGTTGAAAATTTATCGTCCTCTAGTCAAGATGTGGGTGGCCCCTCGTCCTCGGAAACTTCTTTGTCGGCAGGGACGGAATCGTCTTCAGCCGTGGCGACATTGTCTGCGGTAGAACCGACGTCGTCTGAAACGTTGCAGAGTTCCTCCTCGTCCGAAGCTCAGTCATCGGTGACAGAATCCTCGTCGTCTTCTAATGCGTCGCAACCCTCCTCTGCAATAGAATCCTCGTCATCGCAAGCGCCCAATTCATCTTCTGCACAACCTATAAAAATTGATTTCTACAATGGCGCCGATATTTCCGAAGTCCAGGAATACGAACGAAATAATACGAAGTTCTACGATGTCGATGGCAAAGAAAGCGACATCTTCACAATCCTGGAAAATCACGGATTTAACTCCATTCGCTTGCGCACGTTTGTTTCGCCCAAGGCAAAGTACGGCTATGCGGCGAGCGGTTGCGGTCATGATTCCGAAGCGTATGGAGACAAAGACCACGTTGTTGCTTTTGCCAAGAAAGTCAAAGCGGCGGGCATGGGGCTTCTCGTTGATATCCATTACAGCGATGTCTGGGCGGATCCTGGCAAGCAGATTATCCCCGAACGCTGGCGTAACGTGAATAATGCCAATGCGATGGCGGATTCCGTGTACGCATACACCAAGGATTTGATGATTGCACTTAAGAATGCTGGTGCAACGCCAGACATGGTGCAAGTTGGCAATGAAACGACTCCAGGCATCTTGATCCACAAGCCAAACAGCAAAACAGACTGTTGGGGAAATGGTGTCGATAAGGCTGCGACTTCTGTCAATGGCGATATGGGAACATCGGCGGGCAAGGCAAATGCCGCCAAGTATTTCAATGCGGGCATCAAGGCGGTCAAGGATGTTTCGCCGACAACGAAAACGGTGCTCCACATCGAAAGCATCCGCAAAGAAGAAACCGTAAAGTGGTGGATGGGCGTCATCTTTGATGACTATAAAATCCCTGCTGACGTGATGGGCTTCTCCGCTTACACGGCATACGGCGACGGCACACCCGATAAGTGGAAAAATTTGTTCAATACGATTACGACAAAGTATTCAAAATTGGAATTTATCGTTGCGGAATACAATGGTGGTGATTCCGATAACCACTACAATTTCGACAAATCCCGCCAAAAGACTCGTGAATCCGTCCGCGAAATGAACCGCTGGATCGGCTCGTTCTTCTGGGAACCGACAATCGGCGGTGCGTGGGGCTCGGGACTTTTTGACTGGCGTGGCAACGACCTTTACGCAAACGCTAAGGCTTTTGAAGAGTTTTTCTAAAAACGTAAAAGGGACCTTGCGGTCCCTATGCTATTTCAGCTCGTTTTTTTTGCGGTTATGCAAACGCTCTTTCGTCAAGACATTTTTCAAGCTCGACAATGATGTCGTCCTTGTTGTAGCCTTTGCCGATGAACACAACCTGGTTTTCGCGGTCGCCAAATTGAGTGTCCCAGTTTTCTTTTATTTCAGGATTTTCGTCAATGTACGATTGCTTTACGTCTTCGCGCAGAGCATCAATCCAGTACGAAACGGGCAAAATCGAGGAATTACGACCTGCCTGTTCGAAAAGCTGCACGTCCTTGCTGGCGTCTGAAAACCAGATGTAGCCCTTGGAACGGATGAGCTGTGACGGGTATCTGTTGTTGACAAATTCCATAAAGCGGGTTCTGTTGAACGGGCGTCTAGCTTCGAAAACGAACGATGTGATTCCGTATTCGTCAACGCAACCATTGTTCTTGCGACCTGGCTGGGTTAATGTTGCGGTAGCCTTCTGGATGGCCGAAGAGGAATCAATTTGATCATAGTTGAACGGCTTTGTCGTCATGATTTTTTCGATGTCGATATCGCCGTTGACGGAATGGATAATCGGGGCTCGCGGCTGGAAATCGCGAACAACGGATTCCACTTCCTTGAGCTGGTCTGCGCTGAGTAGGTCGCACTTGTTCAAAATGATGAAATTGCAGAATTCGATCTGATCTACAATCAGTGTGGAAATTTCTTCATCGCTCAAGTCGTACTTTTCGGCGAGCGAATCTCTTTCTTCTCTTTTCTGCTTTAATTCGCTAAGGAATTCGCGGTAAATTCTATCGCCATCGACCACTGTGACGATGGATGTCAAGTAAACATTCGTATTCGGGTTGTCTTCTTCGTAAGCAAGGAAACTTGCGCTCACCGCACCCGGATCGCTGATGCCGGAGGCTTCGACAAATACGACTTCAATGGAATCGAGGTTGGAAATTTTTTCAATCTGCTGGATGAATTCATCGCGCAAGGTGCAGCAGATGCATCCGTTTTGCAATTCGAACATCGGGCATTCGGTGACGTTCGAACCGTTCTTTTTCAAAATCTCAGCATCGACGTTGATGCTACCCATATCGTTTACGATTAGGGCGACTTTTCTCTTTTCTTGCTTGAGAAGATTGTTCAAAAGCGTGGTTTTACCCGACCCCAAATACCCGGTGATGAGTACCACCGGTTTCTTATTCTTTTTCATAAGAATCCTTTGTAAAAAAAATATGTAATTAAGTTGTTAGCTCGCTAGGCGGCAGTTCTCACAAAGTCCGTAAAAAACAGTGCGGAATGGATCAAGTGCAAAACCATGTTCTGCCATCAGGTGCGAACTCAGCTGTTCAAGATCGTGACATTCGAGATGGATGAGCGTGCCGCATTTTTCGCACTTCAGGTGAAAATGCGAAACTTCTTTGTGGCATTCTTCGCCCATGTATTGGAAGCAGGCGGCGTTCTGTTCGCCAAGGAAATACTTTTGAACAACGCCCATCGCCACAAACTTTTCAATCTGGCGATAGATAGTTGCAATGCCGATAGAAATGTTCTGCTTCTGGAAATAAGCCGCCACGTCTTCTGCTGTGAAATGGCGGCCCTGCATCGCTTTGAAGCAAGATAGGAGCAGTTCCTGCTGTTTGGTTTTGTATTTAATAATGCCCATGCTTATCTCGAAATTTGATAACCGTTATCAAATTATACTAAAGTAAGAGATGTTTGGCAAGGGGAAAGGTATATTTACGGTTCCACTCTAAAAATAAACTTGTTCTTTAGGCGACTTTCGTGGCCTTTGTTTTGTACGCTTTTTCCGAGGGCATCTACGCGCTTTGTTTGCGCATTCGTTTTTTTCGAGGCGTCTAGCCGAGAGCTCGTCGCACGCTTCTTGTGAATGTCACGGATTCCCGTCGTTTCTTCGCGCAGTATGACAGCGATGCTATCGAGAATCGGATTTCCGACGCCTTCGATGTAGTCGTGCGAAACTTCCCAGACCATGATGCCTGCGTAACCATTCTCCTTGACCCATCGCGATTTGACGGCGGAAGAATGCGGGTCTTCGAAGGTCACGTATCCGGTTGAAGATACGCCGTAGGGCTCTACAGCGACGCTGTCATAGAAGTATTTCCAGTCGGTGTTTGTGACGATATCTTTGTATGCGATTTGCTTGGCGGTTCCTTTGGTAAAGTCTGTGCCCGGTCCTGTTGCTCCTTGAAATTCAAAGCCGAATGACGGAATTCCAAAGACCATTTTTTCTGTCGGGACGCCGCGCTTTTTCCAATAGTCGCGTGTTTCTTCCCACGACCATGTGGTGTATCCATCGTGTGGGTATAGCGGCGAATCGAACATGGCTTTGTCATCCCAGTCGCCGGTAATATCGTAAGTCATAAAGCCGAACCAGTCCAAGTTTTTCACGAGAACTTCGGCTGTGAACCATTTTCCGTAATAGGGCGAGCAGGGGAGCGCTGCCGAAAGGCTTTTGTCTTTGGGGAGGGCTTCGCGTAGTTCTGTGAGCAATTTGCTGTAGGCGATAGTGTCTGCCTCGGGGACGGGATTGTATTCCCATTCCCAGTCCATATCAAGCCCGTCGAGATTGTGGTCAGCGACGTATTTGACGAGGTTTGCGACGAATTTTTGACGGAGCGCATCGTTTGATGCAACGGGCACGAAGTTGTCGCTTTGTCCGCCACCGCCGAGCGAGACGATGACTTTTGTACCGGCTGCATGGGCGAGCGTTACCATTTCGTCGAGTGCGCTTGGGTCTTCTGCAGCATCTCCGCGCAATGAACCATCCGTGTTTGGCGTGATGAAACTCCACAGCACGTGTGTTAATTTGTTGTACGGAACTTTATCTACAGTGTAGGCGGGCTTGTGCCATTTGCCCCAATCGGGGTAATAACCGATAAACAGCGGAGCGGCCCATGCTGAGCAAAATGCTGCGTAAAGTAAAATCGAGAGTGCAAACTTTTTCACGTGCTACTCCTTTTTTAAACATTCGTCAATTGAATTTTGGATGAACGCTTGATAGTATGGGTTTATCGTAGAAATTCCATCGCATATTTGCGTCTTTGCTAGAATTCCTATAAAGGCGCTGTTATGCTCTTGCGCGGTGTTGATACATGCTTGTTCATCACTAGAGAGTAATTTTTCTTTTTTTACGCTGTCAATGTATGCTTGTGTATCATCGAAAACATCAGGATCTGTTCCGTATACAAAATCTGTTTTTTGACAAAGTGGGGATGGTGCTGGAGAAGAAAACTTAGTCTTGTATTCTTCGAAAGAATAGAGAAGGCTGTCTATTACGTAATAATCTTTTTTCCCTGGGTCGAAGTATTTTTTTTCATAAGCACTGTCGTTGGAACATTTGAATAAATCTATATGTTCGTAACTGACGCAATGTGTTTCGATAAGGAGATTGCTGCCGATTTTCTCAAGTTCCTTTTCGATTTCGTTAAGTTCTTCTAATGAACGGGAGTCATTTTGTTCAAGACTATTTATTAATTGATATATTTTATGATGCCCATTCATGTCTCCAACGCAAAAACCGGAGTATGATTTTTCTAATTTACACGTGATTGAAGTGTCTCTTGCTAGTTTATATGGGCCTAATTTTTCGACGCTGGAACTGCTTGGAATGATTTCAATTGAACTGCTTGAAAAAACTTCTGTAGAACTACTTGAAACTGTTTCAGAACTACTCAATGGAATGTCGGTAGAACTGCTTGAATACGTTTCACTTTCATTGCTGTATGGAACGGATGAAAAATTTTCGCTGTCTCCGCCGCAACTAGCCCAAAATAGAGCTGTGGCCGAAAACAAAATCCTTTTCCAGTATTTGCGAATGTTCATAAATCCTCCTTGCAACGTCCCGTGCGGTACATCTAAAATATAATTTTTGAATTACAGAAAGATATTTTTATTTCCGCTTCAGTTCCACCACATAATCCGCGGCGTCGACGAAGTCTTGTGCATGTTCAATAGCAATGACGGTGTGGCCGGCATTGCAAAGTCCGTGAATGAGGTCGAGCAATTGCTGAATATCCTTTTGATGGAGACCGCGGGCGGGTTCGTCAAAGAGAAATAGCGTGTTCGGCGCTTTGGCTCGCGCGAGTGTAATGGAAAGGCGGAGTCGAGCGCGTTCGCCACCGGAGAGGTGTGCTGTCGTTTGACCGAGTTTCAAGTAGTCAAGGCCTGTGTCTACAAGCGGTTTCAGTTTTTCAGCGAACGGCTTCATGTTCGTGAAGAGCTTGTATGCGCTGCCGATTTCCATGTCCAAGATGTCAGCTATGGAAAGCGACTTGAATCGGATTTCCAAGACTTCATCGCGAAAGCGCTTGCCGAGGCAAACGGGGCATTCGGATTCTTCGTAGCCGAGCGGATCGTAGATGACTCCTTCGCCTTTGCAATTTTCGCAGCGACCGCCGGGGGCGTGCATGCTGAATTTGGAGGCGGTGTAGCCACGTACTTTGCTTTCGGGGAGCTTGGCGAACAAGTCGCGTAATAGTGTGGTGAGGCCGATGGCGCTCAAGACGGTGCTGCGTTTGCTTCCGTGAAAATCTCCGGTTGTGAGAATCGAAAGAGCGTCGATGCCGAGGCTCTTGAATTCTTCGGCTTTGGCGCGTTTGGCGATGTTTTCAAAAAGGAGTGTCGATTTTCCGCTGCCGCTTTGGCCGGTAATCACGCTGAATTTATTGATGGGGAAGGCTGCGTTGACTGGCGCCATGTCAAACTTCGCGAAGTTTTCAACGAGAATCGCTGTGCTTTCTTTGGTGTTTTGGATTGCCGCCGAGCGGGAATCTCCTTTTACACCTAATTCACGAATCCACTTTCCTGTGGGCGATCCCGGATTGTTCAGCACTTCGTCGCGAGAGCCTTGGAACAAAATCTCGCCGCCTTTTTCGCCTGCGCCTGGCCCCATTTCAATGATGTAATCAGCTCGCTTGATGATTTGCGGATTGTGCTCAATGAGCACGAGCGTATTGCCACGCTTGCGGATTTTTTCGAGAACTTTCCAAAGTGCGGCGACATCGCTAGCATGGAGACCGCTGGCGGGCTCGTCTAGCGCAATCAAAAGACCATTCAAATGTCCAGTGCTAAGGCTTGCGAGCTTGAGTCTTTGCAATTCGCCGCCCGAAAGCGTTTGTCCCGCGCGTCCTGGCGTGAGGTAGCCAATGCCCAAATCGTTGATGGCTTCAATACGGTCGAGGAGCGAATTGAAAGTCGCCTTTAGATTTTGACCGACTTTATTGTCAAAAATTTGGTGCAGAAGTTCTGGTAAATCTGCAAATTCCGTCGTGAGAATTTGCTTGTAACTGACATCGTCTACAGTCGCGTTCAAGTATGTTTTCTTGAGGCGGAGACCATTGCAATGCGGGCATTCCGTATTTTCGTCTTCGTCGCTTTCCGAGGCTTCCAAAAGTCCCGTGCCTTCGCAATATTCGCAGACACTGGTGCGGCTGTATGACGAGAACGCACGCGCATCTAGGCTCGCAATAGCTTCTCGTATGTCGCTTGTTTGGTGCTGTTTATCGTTTGCATTCGGGCAGCACGGCTTTGTGCTGTAGAACTTGCGTTCACCTGCAATGTCAAGCGTAATTGCAGAGTGCGTGAGCTTTAGCGTTCCGTCAACAGCTTCTGCGATTCGCGTGCGTGTGTTTTCACGGACGATGATTCTATCAACGATGATGAAAAATTCCTTGGGTGTCAAGACTTTTTCGCCGGGCAGCAGGTCAGCAAGCGAATACATGGTGCTGTCGGCAATCGCGCGTGTAAAACCCTGCGCCAAAAATACGGCCGACAGTTTATCCAACGTCGTGCGACTCTTACTCTGCGCTTTCTTTTTGTCATTCCTGTCTGCATTGATGTCACCCCGCACTTGTTGTCTTTGACCACTTAGAGCTTTAGCTCTTATGTGGTCATGATCCGCGTATGGGGACGGGGTCGCCATTTCCGCATTTCCCGTTTCAATTTTCGCCAAGAACTGTAGCTTTGTCCCAACGGGCATTCCTGCAATTTCGCGGATGATTTCTTCGCGGCTCTGGCTCACCATCGGGGCTCCGCAAATGGGGCAGGCGGGCTTTGCAAACGCAGCGAATAATGTTCGCAGTGCATTGTCACATTCGGCAATCGAAAGCGCAGATGCTTTTGCGGGTGCTTCTCCACGCGTGGCGGCAATCGCTAAACTCGCCGGAAGTCCTTCGGCGCTGTCCAGCGGAATCGTTCGCTTACCACCGAGCAAATCTGCCGCAAAAGGCGAGAGCGTTTCAAGGTAACGGCGCTTGCTTTCGCCGTGGAGCGTGTCCATCACAAGCGTCGATTTTCCGCAACCCGACGGTCCACATACAACCGTAATTTTCCCCAGTGGAAACTGGGCGTCCACATTTTTCAAGTTGTGCAGTCTGCACCCGCGAAGAGAAATGTAATCAAGCATCGTTTAAAAGATAATTTTATAAAAAGTGGTTTGCTCTGAAAATGTAAGGATTTTTCTGTAAAAAACTCATTGCATAACGCGACATAGTCGCGGTTCCGATTACTATATTTCGTATTATGAATAAATTTGCTCTTCGTATATTGATTTTCATGATGATTTTCCTTCTCGCTTGCGGTGATGATAGCGGCTCAATTACTGAGCCTTCGGACGAGTCTTCCTCTAGCGTTGTTCAATCTTCGTCTTCGGCAAAAACAAAAAAATCGTTAAGCAGCAGTTTTGCAAAATCGAGTTCTGGCAAAAAAACGTCATCGTCGAGTAAAAAAAACGAGCAATCCTCATCTTCTACTAATCGTAGCTCGTCTAGTGTTGTTTCGTCGTCTTCAGACAAGCGTAGCTCATCCAGTGTAGCTTCGTCGTCAGCACGTTCAAGTTCTTCTAGTGTGTCCCTGATAGTTGATCCTTCTACAGTAGTTGTGGATTCCATAATAGACTCCCGCGATGGCCAAACGTACAAGACTGTCTCCATCGGCGCCCAGACGTGGATGGCGGAAAATCTCAACTTCAAAACGGACTCTAGCTTCTGCTATAACAACGAGGAAACCAACTGCACAAAGTACGGTCGGCTTTACACCTGGGCAGCTGCGGTCGGCAGATCGGAGAGCGACTGCGGCTATGGCAATACATGCTCTCTGCCGTCAGGAAACATCCAGGGGGTATGCCCGAGCGGTTGGCACCTGCCGAGCAAGGCCGAATGGGAAATTTTGTTCAACGCAGTCGGCGGACGATCAACTGCTGGCAAGGTTCTCAAGTCCACGTCCGGGTGGTATAATAATGACAACGGCACGGATGCTTTCTCGTTCTTGGCGTTGCCTGCTGGCTACAGGGGCTACAAAGGAGGTTTCTATAGCGTGGGCGACCGCGCGTACTTCTGGAGTTCTACTGAGGCCGATAGCCATCTTCGTGTACAACATGAGCTTGTACAGCATCACTGGCAATGCGTACCTAGGCAACTACAATATGGTCAACGGGTTTAGTGTTCGTTGTCTAAAGGACTAGCAGTGAGGAACTCCATAGGAGTCCACTAGCCTCTAAAAAACGAAAAGCCCGCGCAGTTTACTTACTGCCGGGCCATTTTTCATTAGAAACTTTACTGGTTCCCTCGCGCTGCTCGGGATGACGAGCTAATGTTCGGGATGATGAACTAAAATTCCTTAAACGTGAATCTCAGTTCTCCAAACGGAGTGCGGAAATCCTTGTTTTGGAGGTTGTTTGCTTCGATGCCGGCGAACAGCCTGTAACCGCCGCCCACAGAAACTTCGAGAAGTTTCGTGACGCGGAAGTTGAATTGAGCGGCGAAGTCAGCAACAAAGAATGCGTCTTCGGCCTTGAATCCGTCTTCATCACCCTTGTCCATAAAATCGACTTCACCACCGCCAATGCTCATGGGAAGCGAAATCGAAAAGAAACCATCGCGGAAAACGACCGGTTCGACAAATGCACCGAATGCATGGTAGTCGATCATCTGAGAATGGTGAACCTTGGGGTTTTGCACGTCGCTAAGGATCGATGAACTGTATGCACCCAGGCTAATGTAGGGATTCAGCACGAGGCCGATGCGGAGAGTCATGAAAATTGTGCCATCGCGGGCAATCAACGAGTTGCCGCCGCTAACGCCCAAAAGTGCGCTCCATCCCGATGTATCCAATTTACCCGGTTCATAATCTTGTGAACCCTGGAGTTCGGCGTGGGAGCTTACGGCGAGTGCGAGCGCCATGAGGAGAGATGTCAAAAGTTTTGTTTTCATAGTCCGTCCGTGTTTCCTTCCCATCTCCAGTTCTTTGCGCTGACTGCGGGCCAGTGGCAGATTGTCCACACGAGACTGTTGCCGCACAAAATGATGGACCAGACGCCAAAGAGCAGGAAGAGGAATAGTGGAATAAAAGCGAGTGATCCGTAGAAAATGGACATACGCGTGACCATTGCCGTCTGGATGAGCATCAGAATCTTCACGTAGATGTTGATGGCAAGCCAAGAAAGCAAAGTCGAGAGCATCGACGCCAAGAACAGCTTGCGGCGGGTGTAGGGCTTGTGGCCTGCCGGGCGCGCCGGGAGCGCATAAAGCATAATGAAAATCACGAGGAGAGCCGCGATGTGGAATGCCGAGTACCAGAATACGGTGATGAGCGCCTTGATGACTTCTGGCGAAAAGTGGAATCCGTCAACAATGATGACTTTGAGCACGTTCTGCACATGGTTCACGAAACCTGCGAACATGCCGACTACGGCAGCCCCGATGAGGAGGAATGGCGTGTAAATCTTAATCTGGCGAATCAAAGTTCTCGAGGTCTTGTTTTCCCAGACCACGTTGAAGTTCGTTTCGAGGCTTCCGAACGCGAGGATAAACGTGACGAAAAGACCGCCAGCACCGATAAATCCGAGTTTTTTGATGGGAATGTGCTCGGCGTTTTCGACGATGTCCATGATTTGCTCGGTCGGCCAGTCCAGATTGAGCATGTCAATCACGATGGGGAGGTAGTCCGAAATGAAGTTACCGAACCCGACAGCGAGAGTGATGGAGGTGAGCATGATGAGGAGTGGAACGACTGCCACGAGCGTCGTGTAGGTCAAAGATGCGGCACGGGTCATTCCGTGATAGTACAGGAATGACTTTCCGGTGACAACCATGATTTTTACAAATGTCGGAGAACGGGCTGCGATATGATCGAACAGCCATTCCCACGAAAAATTTTTCCACCAATGCGGCATACTCGTGTTAAATATAGTTAAAGGAACGACTTACGAGAACTTTTGGCGCGTTTCGTTTCGTTTTTTTACGAAAACTGAACTTTTGTGGTCGAAATTTCCTAAAAACAGGTTTACTAATGTAGACAAATAATAAATTCCTTTTGTGGACTTTTTCTAGCAAATTATCGTTTGAAAGTTAAAAGTATAATAAAAAATGTGGACTTTTTATTGAAAAGAGATTATATTTGAAAGAAACAAGAGTTTGGTTTTACACCGTTAGGAGCGTTGTATATGGGATCCAATCGTAATTTCAAGTCTATTCTTGTAAGTTCTGCGCTTGCTGCGGGGCTTGCTGTTCCATCTTTTGCTGCGCCTCGTCAAATGGAAAACTTGACGCGCGGCCTTGTCGCGTCAAACGTGGGCAAGGGTATGCTGGTTAGCTGGCGCTTGTTGGGCACCGACGATCCGGCGACGGAATTTGTCCTCTATCGTGATGGAAAGAAGATTGCCTCGGTTGGTAAGTCTGCCGGCACGAGCTACCTTGATGCTGCGGGCGCAACGACCTCCAAGTACACGGTGGCTGCCGTTGTCGATGGTAAAGAACAGTCCCAGATTGGTCTGTCTCTCGTTTTGGATAAGACGGTCTCGAACAGCGGAAATTCCTTCCCCTACAAGACGATTAAACTTGAAGTTCCTGCTGCTCAGACAATGCCGAACGGTGAAAAGTGCACTTACGTTCCGAACGATATGAGTACTGCCGACCTCGATGGCGACGGCGAATACGAATTGATTTTGAAGTGGGATCCGTCTAACGCACACGATAACTCGCAAACGGGTTATACGGGTACGGTGTTTATCGATGCCTACAAGCTCGACGGCAAGCGCCTGTGGCGCATTGACCTTGGCAAGAACATCCGTGCGGGTGCTCATTATACGCAGTTCCAGGTCTTTGACTACGATGGCGACGGCAAGGCGGAAATGATTGTGAAGACCGCCGACGGTACAATCGACGGAACAGGCAAGGCGATTGGCGACAAGTCCAAGGATTACCGTGACGGCAACGGCCTTGTGCTCAAGGGACCGGAATACTTGACCGTTTTCCGCGGTGCTGATGGCGCTGCGGTTTCGACGATTGATTTTGTGCCGAGTCGAGACATCAACCAGCATGTGAAGGGCAAGGATGGCAAGGGCTACTGGGGCGACAACTACGGTAACCGTTGCGAACGCTACCTGGCTGCGACTGGCTACTTGGATGGCGTCCATCCGAGTGCAATTTTGGCACGTGGTTATTACACGTCTGCTTATGTGGTTGCGTATGATTTTGATGGCAAAACATTGAAGCAACGCTGGTACCACAAGTCTGAAGACCCGGGCAAGGGTCTCTATGGCGAAGGAAACCACAGTCTTCAGGCGGCTGACCTCGATGGCGATGGTTATGATGAAGTGTTTTTCGGTGCTGCAGCCTTGAACCATGATGGTACTTTGCGCTACCGCACTGGTCTTGGCCATGGCGACGCTCACCATATCGGTGATCTGGATCCGGACCATCCGGGGCTTGAATCCTGGGATGTGCATGAACACAAGGATGCTCAGTATACCGAAGAAATGCGCGGCCATGACGGTAAGGTTATTTGGGGTACTCCGCAGCCTTCTTCCGGTGGAGTGGACAATGGTCGTGGCATGGCGGCGGACGTTGATTCTGAATATCGTGGCTATGAAATGTGGTCTGCAAAGGGTGGTGGAATGAAAACCGCTAAGGGTAAGCTCATTGGAACGCCTGCAGTGTCTCAGAATTTCCGTATTTATTTTGACGGTGATGAATACGATGAGCTTTTGGACGGTGCTTTTGTAACAAAGTTTAACTCCATCGACAAGAAGTCCGAAACTTATTTTGACGGTCCGGCCGCGCTTGGTGTAACGGGTTGCAATGGCACCAAGAATACTCCGAGCCTTATTGCAGACTTGTTTGGTGACTGGCGTGAAGAACTCGTTGTGCGCTCTGAAAAGGATCCGACGACGATTTATATCATTGCCACTCCGGTTACAAGCCCGCATCGCGTCTATACCTTGATGCACGACGCCACGTACCGTACTGCGGTTGCCTCCGAAAATACAGCCTATAACCAGCCGCCGCACTTGGGCTACTACTTGCCGGATATGGTCAAGTCTCTCAAGCAGCCGGATGTTTACGTTGTTGGCGAAAGTGTTGAAGTCCCGGTTGATACGACTCCTGTCGTGAACGATGGCGAGTCCATCTTGGATGCCTCGAAGCCGAAGGAAGGTGCTGGCTGGACCGAAAAGGATAACGAAGGTTACCTCAAAAATGGCTATTACAACTTCGAAAATACGCTTGCTAGCTATGCCATCTGGGAAATCTTCTCGCAGAAAGAAGCCAAGACAACGCTTACGATCCGCTTTGCAAATGGCGGAACGAGCGGCCGTAACATGGCCCTCACTATGAACGGTAAGTCCGTGGGAACCGTAAGTTTCCCGGCTACAGGCTGGACGACGTATAAAGAAGCGAATATTGATGTGACGCTGAAGGCAGGTGTGAATACGCTTAAGCTCTCTTCGATGACAAGTGATGGTGGCCCAAATATCGACTTGTTTACGTTCGGTATTGATGACGTGGAACTTTATGATGGTTCGCAGAAAACGACGATTGCGGCTTCTCAGACGTTTATGCCGAATGTGTATAATCCGGTGACGGGAATTCTTAGAACGCGCGAAGCAGGCCTTGCTGAAATCTATGCCTTTGATGTGACAGGTAAGCTCGTTGGCGGAATCTCCCGCAATGTGACTGCCGGAACGTCTAAGGTGATGTTTGACCGCGAAATGCTCCCGCGTGGTGCTTACATGATGGTTGTAAAATTGAACGGTCGCGTGATTTCGAAGAGCTTGCGTAAGGCCGCAAAATAACTTGTGTGCTTCCGGGAGTTGCTCTCGGAAGCTTTTGGGATTTTTTAAGAGGTTTTCAAATGGGTATGTTTTCTAAGTTTTGGCAGGGCGTTGTTGCGACTTCGATGATTGCGGCTCCACTTGCAATGGCTAAGGTTACAATTTATATGCTTGGCGATTCCACCATGCAGGACTGGGCTGATGGTTATTATCCCAAACAGGGCCAGGGCCAGGATTTTCATTACTGGTTCGATGTAAACAAGGCGGCAGTGGTGAACCGTGGACAGGGCGGCATGTCGCTTGGTGGCGGCGGTAAGGACAAAAAGGGTAACACCGCGGTCGGCTATTACGACATGTTCTTTAAGAAGGGCTGCTCCAATGGTGGCTGCATTGCGGACAAGTTGCAGGCTGGCGACTATGTCGTTGTCCAGTTCGGTATTAACGACGTGAACTACAGCACGGAAGACTTCTTTGCCTCCAACATGAAAAAGCTTGTGAGCGATGTCAGGGCGAAAGGCGCTTATCCGATTATCATGAGCCCGATTCGTCGCTTGTACTATGATTCTCCAACGCAGATCCATAACAGCTATCGTGGCTACCCGGCTCTTAATCAGAGCCTTGCAACGGAATTGAACGTTCCGTTTATCGATATGAGCGAAATGGTCGCGAACTACATGATTTCTGTGGGCGAACGCTATTCGGCACAGTTTATCTTCAACTATGCTACAAAATCTGAATATAGCAACTTGGGCAGTGACCAGACGGACCAGGTGCATTTACAGATGAACGGTGCGAATGCCTTTGGACGTATCATTACAGAACAGATGCGCGCCCACAAGGATCCGATTGTGAAAAAACTTGGCGACTACATGGCGCCTATGTACCAGGTAGATGTCAAGGTGAGCCCGGAAGGCGCTGCCGAAGCGACTTCTCTTAGCGCTTACTACCCGAAGGGCATGACGGTTATGCTCAAGACAATTCCGAAGTCCGGCAAAAAGTTCTTGGGCTGGTATGACGGTAACGGCAACAAGGTCGGCGCCCCGAGCCGCTCCAATGTAAAGTCTCCGTACATCCACACGTTTGTCATGGGTTCTGCATCGACGCAGTTCACTGCAGTGTATGAAGGCGGTACCGCTCAGAAGTACACGGGCGATGGCAAGGCTTTGACCGCATTCCCGACAACGACTCCGAAGAGCCTTGACGATGTGACGTTTGAACCGTTCACGCCGATTGATGGTAGTGAAGAAACAGAAACCAAGGTAGATAAGGATATCAAGAAATTCTTTGACGCAAGTAAGCCGGATACTGCAGGAATTGGCTGGACCCAAACGGAATGGACTGGCTATATTGGCGATGGCTATTTCAACTTGGATAACACGAACGTGTCGTTTGCAAGTTACAAGGTGAAGTTCCCCGGTGCAGGCTACGTGACGCTTGCTGTGCGTTACGCCAATGGCGGTTCTACAGACCGTATGTTCAATGCCTACCTTGACCACGACTACTATTTGAGCGCCCCTCCGACAGGTGGCTGGGACAAGTGGGATACCGCTTACGTTGTGATGGATGCGCCGCAGGGCGAAGCCGAACTCAAGTTTATGTCGGTGACTTCTGATGGAGCTCCGAACCTTGATGCGTTTGGCTTTAACCTAGATGGTGTCTGCCGTGTTGGTGTGGATTGTGCAACGACTGCGTTGCGTGCAGGCGCCGTGCGTGCGGAATCTCAGCTCCATGGCGGTCTGCTCTCGCTGACGGAACGCGCTGACATAAGTGTGTTTGATATGAACGGAAATCTTGTCGTGCGTAAGGCTGTTGATGCAGGCGAAGTCGATTTGTCCTCGCTTGTGCGTGCAAATGGACTTTACCGCGTGATGGTCCGCCAAGGCAGTAAAAAGCTTGTTGCAACATTCGCAAAGGTAAGGTAGTGTTTTTTGTCATCCCCGCGTAGGCGGGGATCACCTTTCAAAATACAAGATGGAGATGCTCGACTGTCATCCCGGACTTGTTCCGGGACGGGCATGACAATAAAGGAATTACTATGAATAAGTTTATAAAATTCTTTTTTGCTGCCGCTGTTTTCACAGGTGTCGCTGTAAGCGATTCCACCAGTTTTTCGATTTACGTGGTGGGCGATTCGACCGTGCAGACGTATAAGGATAACGTCTATCCGCAAACGGGCTGGGGCCAGGTGCTTGGGCATTTCTTTGACGCCTCCCGTGTGAAAGTCCTTAACTATGCAATCGGTGGCCGTAGCTCTAGAACGTTTATCGAAGAAGGCCGCTTGGACGAGGTCAAGGGAAAGCTCCAAAAGGGCGACTACCTCTTTGTGCAATTTGGCCATAATGACCGCGACTATTCAAAGGCCGCGCGTTATGTGGAGCCGTCGAAGTTCCCTGGATTCATCCAACAGTATGTCGATGCTGGCAAGGGCAAGGGCGCCAATGTCGTCCTCGTCTCTCCAATGAACTTGAACGGTAGCCGCAACGTGTTTTCGACGGGCTCTAACAACTACGATGCCCGCGGCATGATGCAGACGGTTGCCAAGAATAACAAGATTCCGTTTGTCGATTTGAACATGAAGTCGTACAACACGTATAACAATACGTACAAAGGTATGGGCGATTATGTGACCCGCTATCTCTACAAAAAGCTGGAAAAGGGTGAATACCCGAATTTCCCTGATGGAGTGAACGATGGTACGACGCACTTCCAGGAAATGGGCTCGATGGGCCACGCCCAGATGATTTGCGAAGAGCTTGCAGATAATCTCAAGTCCAACACGAACCTCTCTGCCGAAGCAAAGGCTGCGCTTACGACGCTTGTGTCTGCAATTAAGAAGCGTTATACCATCAAGGTCAAGACGAACCTCTCGAATTACAACGGTCTCATTACGCAGACGCAGTATTTCCCGGCGGGTTCCCCGATGACGCTCCGCGTGACGCCAAACGGCCAGACGTTTGAAAAGTGGGTCGATGATGACTGCAACGAAGTTTCGAAGAACATGATTTATTATGGCTTCAAGACGAAGGCCCGTGACATCACATACACGGCGATGTTCAAGGGCGGTGCCGCTTGCACGCCGATTTCTCATGCTTCGGAAGATTCTTACGAAGAAGGTCCTGGTGGCGGTTCTAGCAGTTCAAGCGGTGAAGTGGAAGTCAAGGAACTCGACGAAGCTCTGTGCTCGCTCAAGGCTGGTACGGATGCTTGGCCGTCAGTGATTGACATGGCGGAACCTGAATTTGGAGATGGCTGGACTGAAAAGAATCATGAAGGCTATACTGGCGGCGGTTTCTTCAATCTTGATAATTCTGCCTACAGCAAGGCCACGTACATGGTGACTTCGGACCAGTCTGCAGAAAAGGCCCGTGTGATGATCCGCTATTCGTTTTCGGGAAGCGCTAATCGCGATATGAAGGTTACGGTAGATAATGGCACCTACGATGTGACATTCAAGTCCACCGGAAGCTGGGACAAGTGGGATACGGTCTATATCGACAACGTCTGGGTGGATGCCTTGGACTTCAAAGTGATTTTACAGTCGGCGACGGCAGATGGCGGCCCGAATATCGACATGATTGCGTTTGATATGAAGGATGTTTATCGTACCGGTTGCAAGGCTGTTCGCGAGAAGAATAAGCAGACTACAGCGCTTGTTGGCAAAAAGCTTGCTGCGCAACCGCGTACAAAAGGCTTTACGGTCAATGCGCTTGGCCAAAAAGTGCAAAATGTTCGCAATCAGTCGGATTTGCGAAACCTCCCCAAAGGCAACTACTTCCGCTATTAAAAACGAAAATTCCATTTTTAGTTGGATATTACGTGAATATCTTCAAAATAAGCTTGATATTCACGTAAAATTTTGATGTTGTATGTAGTTAAAATCCGCTTGAATGCGGATTTTTGCTTTAAAATGAAAAATTTTGAGCTTTTAAAGCTTAAAGCACTGTCTAAAAGGTGGCGAAAGATACTTTTTGCTGAATTTTTAATAAGTTTGTCTGAATTTTTACGTGAGAAAATCTGATAATTCGATATTTTTCACGTAAAAAATGAACTTTTTTAGATTTTTCAAAAAAAATAACACATTTTTTATAACATAATGTGGACATAAAATTTGCAAAACTGTGGACAATAATGTATATTACTATTAGTAACTCTTTCTAATAAAAGGAGATGTCCGTCTGTCATCCCGGACGAGTTCCGGGACGGGCATGACAATCACAAGTTCAGACCTCAAAGGGGCGAAGCCCCGACCTCATAGTTTATAGCCTAATGATCAATATCTTTGAATATCTGAATTACCGCGATTTTTTGAAAGATGCCTACGAAGAGCGCCATGCAAGTGATTGGCGTTTTAGCCATCGTTTTATTGCCGAAAAAGCGGGCTTCGATTCATCGATGTTCAATAAGATTTTGCAGGGCAAGCGCAATTTGACCGACCGCATTGTCGAAGTTTTTGCGTCTATCTTTTGCAGTGACGAACGCGAAAAAGCGTACTTTGCAAACATGGTTGCTTTTAACCAGGCTAAAACGCATACCGAAAGTCGCCAATTCCTGGAAAAGCTTGTGGCGTCCAAGGAATGCAAGGTGGAAAACTTGGCGAAGGACCAGTTTGAATATTTTGACCATTGGTACCATGCTGTCGTTCGTGAACTTGTGACTTTTTACCCGTATGTGGGTGACGATGCCGCCTTGGGCCTTATGGTGCGCCCGCCGATTTCTGCAAGCCAGGTAAAGTCTTCGATTGCGCTTTTGGAACGCTTGTCGATGATCAAGAAAAACGAGCAAACAGGATTTTATGAACAAACGCAAGGTCTTGTTTCGAGTGGCTTTGAATCGTACAATACGGCGGTGAACGCTTACATCCAACAGAATCTGGACGTGGCGCAAACGGCGATGGACCGCTTTGATCGCGGTGAACGCAATCTTTCGACGCTCGCATTTGGTTGTGACGAAACGACTTATAAAGAGCTTGTCGAAATGGTGCGCAGGTTCCGTCGCGAAGTGCTTGCTAAAGTAGGTGCGTGTCAAAAGCCGAATCGCGTTTTCCAGCTCGGCATGCAACTTTTCCCGCTTTCGGACCCGTATCCGCCACCGCAGAGGCGTGGGCGCAAACGCCGCATTCGCGGTGCCGAAATACAGAATGCTTCTCGTGAAATCACGGATGAATCTCGCGAACCTGATGAAGTTCAAGGGGGCAATCATGAAAACTAGTTTGATGACGATTGCTCAAATGCGCTTGCTTGCTTGGCTTGGTGTCCTTTCGATGCTCCTTGCAGCATGTAGTGAAAAAAATGTCGCTGGTGGCACCGAAGCCGAATCAACTATTGCTTTGTATGTTCAAATGGCGGATGGAACGCCCGCTTCGATGGCGCGCGTCCGCATTTTGCCGGACAATTACCTTTCTAGCGGCCCTGCGGAAGAAGCTTGGAATGAAACCAATGAGGATGGGCACGTTTCATTCGAAGTCCGCAATGGTCGCTATACCATTGAAGCTCGCAATGTGAGCGAAACGGAAGCCACGGGCGCTGTGCTTTCTATAGCGCTTGATGCCAAGGCCGATTCCAAGGTTGATACCATCAAGTTGGGCGAACTAACGTCTATTGAAGGCTATGTAGTCCTTGGTGAATCGCCTGTTGTCCGCGTGGCGGGCCTTGACCGTTATGTTGTTCCTGATAGTACAGGGCATTTTGTAATTGACTCGCTTCCGCAGGGGAGCTTCGATGTGCAAATTGGCGACCCGGAGGAAGTCCATTCGACGACGGTCCAATCCAATGCAGGGGATACTTTGTTTGTTGACGGCTCCGATGTGGCTTCGGACATCAAGGTCGTAAAGCCTGAAATCGCAACAACAACAGAATATCCCGAGAGCGACTGGAGTGCTCATGAAGCCTTGCTCAAACAAATTCAAGGCTATGCAGTTGGAACGCTTGGTGCTACTGGAAAAACCGACAGCACGGGAAAAATTGAGAAAGTGGAAGGCGAAGTTTGCATTGTCACGACAACTGAAGATTTAATTGATGTTGTCGACTCTTCAAAGGTGGATTCGTTGGGAAATTACGGAACTAAGGTCGCCTTGTCCCAGGGCTCTTTCCGTGAATGCGCCGAGAAGGATACTCCAGTCTGGATTCTCTTTGAAAAAGATGGAACGTACAATTTGCGTTCGCCATTGCGCATAAAGTCTGATAAAACTGTGGATGGTCGTGGGCGTGATATTCGCATTACGGGCATGGGGGGGGTGACAAATGAATCGTCCAATCTTATTTTTGAAAACTTGACTTTTACGGCGCCTGCGATAACAGCTCATGATACAACAAGCCGTCGCGCTCTCTCGATTCATAACCGCACGCACCATGTCTGGGTGGACCATTGCACGTTTGAAGAGTATCCGCTAATCTTGGTTGATGTCAAGCGAGGCTCGAATGCGGTCACGCTCTCGTGGAATCGTTTTGAAAATGCACAGTCCGGCATTTTATTTGGGCTTGAACCGGACATTTACGTGGATACCGCTCAGACGCTTACGATGCACCACAACTACTTTGCGAACATGGAAGCTCGCGGTGTGCTTGCTCGTCATGGCAAGTTGCATGCGTACAACAACTTCTTCTATGATGTAAAACAGGCTGGAATTGAATGTTCTGATTCAGCGTCCTGCTACATCTCAAACAATGCGTTCAATATCGAAACGCCGGTTGCTGTGTACCGCCTTGAAAACGAAGACGGAACGCCGGACGAATCGACGCTTGGCTTTGTTAAAATGGACGGGAATATGTTTGGCCTTGGTGGCGAGGATCTCGCTGGCGATGCCAATGGCTATGAACTGGATTATATGGTGTTAGTAGAAATCCCGGATGCAGAGCTTGCCGTCCGTGTCAGGAATGAATCCGGTCCCCGGTAGAATCTTGCTAAGCCGGGCGTTACGGGCTGGCCCCGGAACAAGTCCGGGGCAGGCTCTAAGCCCGTAGAGGGGGTGGAGAGTAACAACGTGCGAACCAGGGGGATACATCCCCCTTCCATAAAAAGATTGCACTTTGTGCTAGTTTTAAGAAAAATCTCTCGTCTCTCGTCCCTCGTCTCTCGTCTAAAAAAGCTATATTTGGGACGCGAACTTTAAAGGAGCTATAATGCTTAAATCTACATTGCAACAGACCGATCCGGAAATCTATAACATCATCCAGAAGGAAGCCGAACGCCAGGAATATGGTATCGAACTTATCGCTTCTGAAAACTACACTTCCAAGGCTGTGATGGAAGCCATGGGTTCTGTTCTCACGAACAAGTACAGTGAAGGTTACGTTGGCAAGCGCTACTACGGTGGTAACGAAGTTATCGACGAAATGGAAGCTCTCGCTATCGATCGTTGCAAGAAGCTCTTTGGTTGCGACCATGTGAACATCCAGCCGCTTTCCGGTTCTCCGGCTAACGCTGCTGTCTACTTCGCCGTTCTCAAACCGGGTGACAAGGTCCTCGGCCTCAAGCTCGACCACGGTGGACACCTTTCTCACGGCCATCCGGTGAACTTCTCCGGTATGCTTTACAACTTCGTGCAGTACGAAGTCGATAAGGAAACGGGTCGCATCGATATGGACAAGGTCCGCGAAATTGCTCTCCGCGAAAAGCCGAAGATGATCCTCGCTGGTTTCTCTGCTTACAGCCGTAACCTCGACTGGAAGCGCTTCAAGGAAATTGCAGACGAAGTTGGCGCTCTCACGATGGCTGACATTTCTCACATTGCTGGCCTCATCGCCGGTAAGGCAATCGAATCTCCGGTGCCGTACTTCGACATCGTGACGACCACGACCCACAAGACTCTCCGTGGCCCGCGTTCCGCTATCATCATGTGCAAGGACCGCACGATCCAGAAGATGGTGAAGGGCGAACTCAAGGAAGTTTCTTTGGCCAAGGAAATCGACAAGGGCGTGTTCCCGGGCATGCAGGGTGGTCCGCATGACCACATCAACGCCGGTAAGGCCGTTGCATTCCTCGAAGCTCTGCAACCGGAATTCCAGACCTACGCCAAGAACGTCATCAAGAACGCTCAGGCTATGTCCGATGAAATGCAGAAGCTCGGTTACAGGGTTATTAGTGGCGGTACCGACAACCACCTCATCGTTGTCGATATGACTTCTCAGGGTGTTTCCGGTAAGGAAGCCGAAGTGGCCATGGAAAAGGTCGGCATCTCCTGCAGCCGTTCTACGATTCCGTTCGATCCGCGCAAGCCGATGGACCCGTCCGGTGTCCGTCTCGGTACTGCTGCTATCACGACTCGTGGCTTCGACGAAGAAGACACTCGCGAAGTGGCCCGCATTATCGACCGCGCTATCAAGGCTAAGGACGACGATGCTGCTCTCGCCAAGATCCGCGAAGAAATCGTGGCTCTCTGCAAGAAGCACCCGCTTTATAAGTAGGACAAATGCGTTGGTTGAGTGTCGCGGCCAAACTTGTTTGGACATGACCGAGACCAGCATTTAACGCCGTTGGCGTTCGTGGCTGCGGTTATGCCATATCTGAATACAAGTATTCAGTTGCGTCATAACCTTGCACACTATTGGTACTTGAACGAAGTGAATGTACAAGTAGAATTAAAAGGCGACCCGTTAAAAACGGGCCGCTTTTTGCATTTGTGTCATACGGAAGCTTTACTCACGACTGTCATTCTGGAGCCACGCAGTGGCGATAGAATCCAAACAAGTGTTGTCTGTAGAGGACACTTTGCAAAGCTCGCCCTTTTTTTGTGTGATTTTGTACGCTTCCCGTTTTAGATTTATCCCCAAAAAAGGTGTCGGGATGTTGAAAAAATATGTGTTAGGGCTGTTTCTAGGCATTACGGCTGCTTTTGCAAGCGGCCAACAAAAAACAATTGCTTTCTTTACTCCGTGGTCGAATACGAATGCTGTCCTTTATATGGGCGGCGATTCTGTAGCCACCATGACTTCGCTTGAAAATTACTGCGGGTGGTTCAAGGCTACGGTAGATGCCCCTGAAAGCGATTTCAAGGTTTACTTTAAACAGACCGTCGGATTTAATTATGTCGGCGCCGAAGGCTTGGTCTCGACGGAACCGACTATGGCGACTGGAATTGCGCTTGATTCTGTGGTGGCCCTTTCGGATACGATTTGGGTTCAAGGCTACAAGACGGATGTGCCCGCGCTATTTTCGAAATATCCTGGCGTTCTTGGCGATTGCCCGCTAAAGAAAATTCCTGTGACTGTTTACGACTGGCTTCATGGAACTAAGGGCGATGGAGACGGTAGCGGTAAAAATGGCGACCCGGCAAACGGTGTGAGCGCTGATTTTGGGTCGGGTGGATGCTCTGGCAAATCGAAGGCTGTGACGGGCATGGTCGAATACAATCTCGGTCCAAACGGCGTTCCTGTTCGTGCAAATCCGTTCCCGGAAAACTGCAAGATTACGGATCATTTGGATAGCTGGTTCTTGCCACAGGTTATCGGCATGGATACTGCGGGTAACGAGTACACCAATATGACTTGCCGCGACCTTTATGTTTCTTTGGACGATGATGGATTTTGGCTTGCAGAAGTGTCGAAAGACCGCATATCGGAAGGCAACGAAAAGAATTCAGATGGCATGTTCCTACTGGATGATTTTGAATATCTCGATGATGCAAAGACCGTTCCGAATCCTTATTTTGACCAACTTAAGGGAACAAAAATCGGCAAGCATAATTTTGGCTATACTGCAAAAATTCAGGCGACCTTTGAATATGTTCCAGGGCAGTATTTTGATTTTTATGGAGACGATGACGTTTGGGTGTTTATTGATAATCGATTGGCTGTAGATATCGGTGGCCAGCACGCCCAAGTGGCGGGTGCCGTGGATCTCGATACGATTGGTCAAAATACTGGGAACAAGCTTGTTCCTGGAAAGACTTATGATTTCCACATCTTTTACGTTGAACGCCATACGGGTTCCTCGAATTTCCGCATGCGCACCTCCATTGACTTGCATGTGGATGCGTCGATTTTCTTGACGTCTGATAATCGCGATGAAGGAAAGCGTTTTGAAATTTGGCAAATCAATAAGAAAAATAAGCTGTCTTGCAATTACGATGCAAATTCAACGGAACTGGATACGATTGGAGGCGTCTCTACGTTTACGCTCACCGGCGGAAATCTTGCAGAACCTGAAATTCTTGATGTCGGAACGCATTACGAAGGCATCGTAATTACAAGCGATTCGACATTCTACATTGACTCGGCGGCGATTGTGTCGAATGTTGCCCTTGCTCCTGGTCATTACTTCTTGGAAATTACGTTGAAGGCAGATCCCAGCCAAAAGACTAAAGTTGAAATTACGGTTCCCTCTTATGCGGTGCCAAGCGTTGCTTTTATGAAGACGGATTGGACTATTCTCGGAAAAAATGTTTCTGGCGATACGGCGCAAATTGGCGAATGGGCGTATGCGACCTATCAAGTGAATATTGCCTTCTTTGAAGAATGGGCGAAGGTCAACAATTACAATCGAAAGATAAATCTATCATTCTCCGATGTGAATATTGATATTTTGGATACTGTGGACGGAAATAAAATCAATGCTGTGAATTTGGATGCAAATGGAAAAGCAACATTCTTTGTCCGTGCTAATGCGCCTGTGTCGGGCGTGACGCTTACGGCGAAGGGTGCTGCTGCAGGTGTGTCCGTGTGGACGGACCTTGTGTTTGCGGCTCCGCCTGTTCCCCGTGTGTCAAATGCCATTGCGATTGACCGAAACGGTGATGGTCGTGCCGATAGTTTGTATGTGCATTTTGATAAATCTCTCAAGCAAAAGAGCAAACTCGATTCTATCCAGTTTACTTTTGGGGAATCGTTTAATACGACCTCCAAGTTTACGATTGTCAATGAAAATGATATTGTAATTACGGCTGAAAACTTGACTCCGCAAAATTGCTCTGGGGATGTGTGCGGCTTTGGAAGCAAGGTTTTTACAGGGGGCATCTCGGACGTTTATGTCGGAAGTTTAAACAATTGGTTTACCTATGAAGACAAAGGAAAGACTGGTCGCTTCTATATGGAAAATGAACCCATTGCTGATGGGGTCGGGCCTGTTATTCTTACGGCTGTAAAATCAAAAAATAATAGTGGAAATGTAATGCTCTTGCTTACTTTCAGCGAAACCGTGTCCGATGAATCCAAAAAGAATTTTGTACAAATGTTCGATTTTCTCTGTGTACGTTCAGGAGAAAATCGTACTCCTGAAAATCCGATGCTGCAAGGAGGGGCTGATAAAACCATGTTGCTCATTTACGGGGCGACTGCAAAAGATGCGGTGCTCCCGACTGGTGGTGATCGCGTTCGTTTTACCGTTGATGGAATTGTTACAGACCTTGCACAAAATAAGGCCCATAAAGAGAACCCTTGGGTTGTCATAGCCGGGGATCAGGAACTTTCTCTTGAAAGTCCCAATGTGGTACTGATTGGCGAAGATCCTTATGATATCATCAAGAAGGATTCCGTTACACAGGCTCTGCTTATTCCTAACACAGCGCAGAATGCTCAGGAAATAGGGGATTCTCTTGGCGTTCAGGGAAGTCTTGTCGATTTCGATGTCTCGAAAATTATGATTGAACAGACTCAGACTGCAGTGAATCATCTTGATGCGTTTATTGAATCTCGAATTGATAATACGGTCCACTACGACACCACCGTTACAAGCATCAGCGAAGAAGAAGCTCTTGTGCAACTTTTTAACGACATCCGTACCGTAGTTGTGGATACGTCTTACGGGTTTAGCGAAGAGACGGTCAACGGGATTTTAGACGGAGCTATAAACGAGGGTAATTATAAATTAATAGTTCGACCGGAAGACCAGGCACTTATCGCGACGATGGTCGAAGCGAATGTTGATGCGAGCCGCGATACCACCATTGCGATAGATGAAATTTTATCTGTAACGCAGGCAGACTTGTTCGATGCAATTCGACAAGGAAAAATGGATAGAGAACTTTTGCAAGCCGGTGTAAGCCAAGAACTGATTGATGCCATAAAAAATGGCGATGTAAATGAATTCAATATCGGTGAATATCGCAGTGGCGAAAGAACTGTAATTTCGGGTGATGATGTTGAACTTTATTACCATACGCGGTATTTCAGTCACTTGGGAGAATTTGTTGGAGATTATTCCAGTTCAATTAAATGTTCGGATCGTGATTTATATGGAGAAGAAGGTTGCTTAAAAAACAAGGGAAGAATTTTCCTAGCTTGGAATATGCGCTCTAATAATGGCCGTTTAGTGGGCACCGGAGTTTATATCGAACGCCTTGAAATCAAGGTTATCGTGAACGGGAAAAAAAATATACACCAGGTTCGGGATAAATTGATGGGCGTACGCCGTAAAGGTGGCGCGTTGTCTCATAAAAATAGTCTTTGAAATTGAAACATATACAACACCCACAGACTCCAAATGCGCAGACTCGAAAGAGCCTGCGTTTTGCAATTCAGGGTGCTTTTAGCATTTTGTCAATGTTTTTTGTAACGTAGTTTGTTCTCTTTACCTTAAAAGAGGGTATTTTCATGCATAGAAAAATGTATGGGAGATATGTATGGAATGTTTAAAATTATCCTTTGCTGCGCTTTCTTTGGCCGCTGTTTCGGCTTTTGCGGGCCCCATCACAACGGTTCCTTGGAACGGTCATCCGGGTGCAGCCACTTTCACGTTTGACGATGGTCTCCATTCCCAAACGAACAACCTGACCTTCCTGGACAATATGCCGGATGTGACGGTGACATTCTTTGTTTGTACCAACACGATGGGCTTTGGTAGCAATACGCAACCTCATTTGAATTATGCAAAGAAGGGGCATGAGATTGGGAACCATACGGCGACTCATAAGAACTTGACGCAGAGCGCCGACTTGAATTCGGAAATTAGTGGCGCGGCCTCGAAACTGCGTGGTATGGGCTTGGAAGCGACATCTTTGGCGACTCCGTATTGCGCGCAGAATCAGACAGTCAAGAATGCGATTAACAAGGAACATTTCATTAGCCGCGGGTGCGGCGGTTCTGGCCTTACGGGCTGGGATACGGAACCTGATTGGATGCAGATTGATTCCCACTATTGGCAACAGAATGGAAGTACGGTGTCGGCATTCAAGAGCAGTGCGGACCAGGCGGCAAGCCAGAGCAAGTGGCACGTGCAACTGAACCATGGCGTAGGTGCTGACTGGGACGTGATTTCTGCCGCCGACATCAAGACGCTTATTGAGTACGCGGTCAGCAAGAAGTTGTGGGTGGCGAGCTTCTCGACGGTGGGGGCGTATTTGCGTGCTCACTTCACCATTGACAAGGCGGCCGCAACGAACACCGCAAACGGGTTTACGGTCAAGTGGACATCTCCGCATGCGCATATGCCAAAGAGCGTGCCGCTTCGCGTAAAGATTCAGGGCGCACAAGGCAAAACTGTAAGCCAGAAGGGTAAAGAGGTCAAGCCGAATTCCGACGGTACTTACACAATCGAATTCATGGCGCTTGAACTTGAAGTTTCTGGCGAACCGATTGAAGTCAAACCGTTCAAGGGCGCAATTGAAATTCCGGGAACTCTTGAAGCCGAAAATTATGATACCTACGCTTACAGCGATGCCGATGGCAAGAACGATGAAACAGGCTATCGTAGCGATGATGCTGGCATTGTCAAGGGTGGCTCTGGTTATGCGCTCGGCTACACGAGTGCTGAGGATTATTTCGAATACACGCTCGATGTGAAAAAGGCGGGTAAGTACAAAGTAGTTATCAATGGAGCCACTGGCAATTCTACAGCGTCTTCCGTGACTGTTTCTGTAGGCGATAAAAAGGTTGAAACAGAAATCCCGTCTAAAGGCGATTGGGTCACGTATTCCGAAGTGGAAGCGGGCGAGTTGGAACTTGCTGCGGGCAAGCAGACGCTCCGCCTTACAATCAATACAAACTATATAAATGTCGACTGGATCAAGTTTGTGGATGAATCTGCGCAATCTTCAAGTTCTGTTCCTCAGTCCTCAAGTTCTGCGAATCCGGCGGTTTCTAGCTCGTCAGCTCTCGCGCGGTCCAGCTCTTCGGCAACAAATGCGATTATACAGAAAATTGCGTTTGAACATGGCGTAGCGATGGTGCGTTGCCTGGTGTTCGATTTGAACGGTCAACTGATTAAGTCCGCGAATGTGATGGCGGGTTCCGTAAGCGAAGCCTGGAATCTCGTGAAGACTGGACTCCGAAAAGGCGCTTACATCATGCGTTATGGCGAAGCGGGTCAAGGCTCGCATGTCGTGAAAGTTCGTTTGCAATAGCCAAAGACTATTAACTAACAACCAATAACTAATAACTAATAACTAATAACCAATGATAAATAGCTCTCGCTCCCGAGGGCTTTTGACGCCTATGGCGTCCGCCGCTACGCTCGGTCATATCGACAAACAAGTTTGCCGCTGCGACACTCGCTTGTGGGCTTTTTTATTACAAATCTTTCGTCTTTAGTCTCTAAAAAACTATCTTTGTATTATAAACACGAGGTTTTATGCAGTCCTGGACCGAAATCAAGAATATTGAAAACCCCACAGAAGAACAGCAGCTTGAAGCGATTAAGCTGAACTGGTATGCCATCAGTCTTATCCAGAACCCGACTGAAACAGTGCAAAAGGCTGCATTTGAAAAAAATGAGCAGGCCATTCTTTACGTGAAGTGCGGTCCGTGCGAAGCTTTGAAGCAGGCGCTTAACGCTATGGACGAGGCTAAGTTCCTCGCCGCATTTAAGGCTGAACCGAACTTGCTCAAGTTTATCACGAATCCCGCTCTTCTCAAGGTTGCTGTGTCGCAGGACTGGCGCATCGTCCGTAAGATCGATGGAGCCTCCGATGAACTTTGGGCCGAGGCCGTTCGTCAGAGCGCGGACGCTTTGAAATTTGTACACAATGCTGGCGAAAAAGTGCTCGTCGCTGCTGTGGAACGTGACTGGAAGTACATTCAGGAAATCGAAGTCCCGACGGCGGCTGTCGTTGTTGCTGCGGTCAAGCAGGACTACCATGCGTTTGAATACGTGAGCATCCGCCGCCGTACTGAACCGGTGCAGCTCGCCGCTGTCCGCACGGACTGGCGTTGCATCCAGTACTTGCAGCGTGCTAGTGAGAAGGTGCAGATGGAAGCGGTCAAGGCTTCTAAGGATGCCCTCAAGCTGATCAAGAATCCGGCTCCTGCTGTCAAGGAATTCTGCGCGTGATTGAGCTTGATTCGGTAACATTCCGTTATCCGAAATCCACGGCAGATGCTCTGTCTAATATTTCTCTCAATATCCCGCAAGGGAGCTTCTTTGCGCTGATTGGTCCGAATGGTGCCGGCAAGACAACTTTGTTGCGCTTGCTTTGCGGGCGCTTGGGCGCTTTCAAGGGCTCCGTCAAAATCGATGAGTCTTTGCGCAATTTTGCGGGATTTCTGAATGCCGAAAAGTACGGTGTGCTTCTCGAAAATCCGGGCGTTTATCCGAAACTTTCCATCAAGGAATACCTCCAGTATTTTACAGGCTTTTATGGCTTTGGCGCAGAGGATTGGCGCGAAAATGGAGCCATGCTGGAACGTTGCAAGACCTTTGCCGAACGCCTGAAATTGCCGCCTCTCGATAAGCGCTTGGAAACGCTCTCGCTTGGGAACCGCCAAAAGGTACAGATTGTCCGTGCGCTTTTGCATAGCCCAAAGCTTTTGATTCTCGACGAGCCTGTTGCAAATCTCGACCCGATTTCAAGAGATACGGTCTGGCAATTGCTCGACGAATGGCGCAAAGAAGAAAACGGAACGGCTATCGTCTGTTCTCATGTGCTTGCTGAAATGGACCAGTGGGCAACGGATTACGCTATTATCGACGGCGGTCGCGTCTTGAAAAGTGGGCGAGTTGCCGATGTCGGAGCCGATACCACTTCGTTTAAGATAAATGTAGCTGGCGCGACTCTAGAACAAATCCGTGCTGCTCTTGCCGCCGCCGGAATCTCCGCCGACGTTAATCTTGAACACACAAGCCTTTCAAAGCTTTATCGTTCAATTATTCAGTAAATTCCTAATTGGCGGTCTTCTACCAGCTGCTGCGCTGCCACTTTAGAATGCCTGCGATAAGTCGAAGGCGAAACGTCCCCATTTAAATTTGGTGGAGTTCCTCTTGCTTTCATCCAGGCTTGTAAGCCCAGTAAGAATGGCGTAGTCCAGACGGAACGTGAGGAATTGCCAATGATAGCGGATGCCAAGACCAAGGCTTCCTTCCTGAGCGTCTTTATAGGTGTCATCCTTCGAATCGACAACTTTTGCCCAATCGAAAAATTGAACAATCTGCCAAGCTCTCAAAGATTTCCATGGCAATGTCCAACGCAATTCCTCGTTTATGCGATAATACATTGGCGTGAGTGCCGTATTGATGATTTCTTGAGTTACTTCTTTAGTTTCTTTCGTTCCGTCTTTTTTCTTCGTGGTGACTTCGGTTGTCGATTCTGAAGTGTAACTGGCGTAAATGCTGCGGAAACGGTAGCCGCGTACAGAACGGGAACCACCTTGGTAAAATACGCGGGCGTCATCTTCGATAGCTGTGTTGAAAAATCTGCCGATGCTTCCGCTTAATGCCCCGTATAGCGTCCAGAAAAGTGGCATGTACAGGTTGACCGTTGCTTCACCATAAGTGTAGATGTGTCCGTCTTCGTAGTCTTTCTTTCCGCTAAAGTTTGTGCCAAGGCCCGCTGTCGGGAAAACGCGAATACCTTTTGTCGGGTTGAAGTAATCGTTGGTGTAGTCGAACGTCAAGCCGATTTCGCCTTTGAGCTTGAAAAGTTTATCTTCATTTTTGTTCACGTATCGCGTATCTATAGTACCACGGAATCGAATGTTATTCGTGATGCCGAATGTCAAGTCGCCGCGGTTGATGATTTCGTAACGCTCTTCGACACTGTCCGGGTAAGCAGGCGGGTTGATTTTTTCGTGGTTGAAAGAAAGTCGGTCTACAAAACGGATAGCGGTCGGAATGAACGTGAACGCCGTTCCGAACAAAAGCGGGTTCGCGTACCCGAGCGTGATTTCTTGCTTATGCTGTGCAATCTGGACGCTTGTCGAAAATTCGTTGAACTTTCCAAAGAAGTTCTTGTGATCGGCGTAGGCCATAGCGCCAAATCCGTAGATTTCTTCGAAGAAAAATCCGTAACGAGCTTCGCCAGGCACGCGTTCAATCACATCGAGATGAACGTCCGAAAGTCCGTCTTCACGAAGTGAATCGTTCAACTTGACCTGCGTAAACAATTGCGTAGAATAGAGCTTGCTCTTGAAGTTGAAATACTGGTTACCGTCAATGATTTCGTTTTTAGGAATTCGCCAAAGTGAAGAAAGCCACGATGTATCTGTAAGCCCTTGCTCGGGAGTTTGCTTTCTTTCGTTCTTGTTGATGACGCGCTGGGTCGTTGTGATGATGTTACCCATCAAGACTTTGGGACCTGGGTTCACATTGATGATGACGTTAATTTGTTTTGCTGTTGTATCGACATGTTCTTCGGAAGAAATGTAAACGTGCAAGTTGCCTTGTTTGCGGTAGGCCTTCTGGATTTCTTGCAAGTCTTCGGAAATATCTTCCTGATTGTAATACCTGTGCTTTGTAATCTTTAGCGATGCCAAATTTATAGGGATGGGCTCGTCGCCAGCCGAAATGATTTTGGCGTCGTTGAATCTATAGCAATCACCTTCGCTTACACTAATGGCATAGTTGCGCTGAATGTTCCCGTTCGAAAGCGGTTCACGATGGATTTCCAATTTTAAGTCGAGACTGAAATACCCGCGGGAAAAGTAAAGAGCCTTGATGTTTTCCGAAGAAAGACGCATCAAGAAGTCTTGCTTGATGGTATCGAGTTGCCCGAATTCATCGGGAATGTCGAGCTGCTCGTTTAGTTGGAACTTCGAGAAAATCTTGTTGCCTTCGATGGAAACGGACCATGGACTCTTATCATCGTTATCCGCAAATGCAATCGACGAAAAAAACAATAATGCACAAATCAATAAAATCATTTTGCTTTCTCCGTGGACGTTGTATCGCTAGAATTTTTTTGACCAAACTTATTAAAAGTCGTGGAGTCGACGATTGACGGATCGTTCGGTTGGCGCATCGCTCTTGGCGGGCGGACCGTTTCGCAGTGGCCGATACCTAAGATACAGGGGTTCCAGAACTTGTAGGTGTAGTTGATACCGATGTTCTTTTCGACACGGCTTTCGTTGTTCGTTTCTGTACCCGAGTTAGAAGTGTATTGCTTTGAAATCAGAAGTCCGTTCAATGATAACGTTGGCGAGAAGTGGTTTTTGTGCGAGTATTCTTTGTCTTGGAATACAGGGAGCGTGTAAGTCGCGCCAAATTGCAATGCCTGTTCGTAAACCGGGTCGATACTCTGGTCTTGTGTGTAACCGAAAATCAAGCTCAAGTTCTTGACCCAGCGATCCAGGGAAATCGGAACCTTGACGTACGAAGAGTCCTTGTCGTTGCCGGAGTTGTCGAACAACATCACCTTCATGTCGATATCGCCAATGTAGTCGCCGCCCAATGTCTTGTTTGCGGTAGAAGAAATAACTTTACCGATGGCCTTGCCGGCGAGCTTGTTCCAGTCGGCAGAAACGCCATCCTCTGTAGCGATACATCCAAGGAATATGTTGCGATACGTATCAGCTGCGGTTGATTCTGTTCCGCAGTTGGAACTCGGCATCGGTTGCGGGTTTGTAATGGTTCCCTGAATATCAAAGTTGATCGGGCAGGTCTCTTTGTCCTTGTCCTCTTGTTCTGTACAGTAGGGGAGTTCCTGCGTACTTGAAACATCGATAATGCCTTGCTGCCAAGGTACGTCGTTCCAAGAAATGTTGAAGCTGCTGAGTTCAAATTCGTAAATGTCTTTGACGCCGATGAATCCGTTGTCTGCGTTGGTCACGTCGCCGCGCAAGATGGGTCTTGTCGTTGTGCCGAGCACCCAGATGTCGAGCGTGAGCGGGAATGAGGCAAAAGGCGTGATGATTTCGACGGAGTCGCTTTGGGAATCGCTGATGTGGAACGTCAAGTCAATTGGGCTTGATACAGAAATCTTCGCTTCGGTCTTTTCTTTGTTGCGGAGGTTTGCAATGGCATTGTTAAAGAGCGATAGCAGCTTGTCGAGGGAACTTGGAGTGATTTCAATGTCCAGATCCTTTCTATAGACCAACTTATCTATAATGAAGTTGCCGTTGACGCTCTTGTTCTTAATCTGTCTGTCCTGCGTATGCGGAATATTGAGCGTGATGTCGCTCTTTCCTCTAAGATTTGCGGTACCGAACGTTTCATCGTTAAATTTGTACTGGACCAAAGGAATGTTTGCAACGAGAGACATCTGGTCTTCGGAATCTTCCAAGTGGCTTGTGACGTTTTTGACAGTGACGGTGTGGTTGTCCGTTTCAAGAGTGTAGCTGTCGGTGCTGATGTCGAGAGCTTCAAGCCTCATCGTCTTCACGTCGTAAAGCAATGCGGCGAGAATCAGGTCTCCACGATCGTTCTGCGTCGAAATCTCGTTGATGGCAAGCAAGCCGTCTTTGAGGTCGCCGCGCACGCGGAGCGGGAAGTCCATGGGGAGTGTTCCATAGCGGACGATGGTGGAATCGGACCACAGCTTTGCTGAAATTCCAGCCAATCCTTCGCGGAGTTTTGCCTGGACGTCGATTCTCATGTCGGTCTTGTCGATTTCGGCGCGCGTTTCCGGGATAAGCCAGGTTCCACCAAGTTCGATCGATCCCAGGAAGTCGAGGTCGTTGTTGATTGTACCGTGGCCTTGGATGAAGCCGCTGTTCGGGCTTATATAGGTGAGCTCAACTTTCCTGTTGTCTTCGAAAATATCATCTACGACAATGTTGGTGTTGCCTGTCCAGACACCGTTCAAAATATCGAAGTTGGTGAGCAGTTCAATTTTGTTCTTCTTAGCTGAAACATTCAATAGCTTGAGGTTTAAGAGCTCTGGCGGAATATTTGTAAAGCTCAGGTCTTTGAATTCGATATTTCCGAGCAAGCCAGATTCTTCGTCGAAAGAAATTTCACCGTTGAAGCTACCCGAGGCAAGCGTTGTGTCGCCAAGCGGTTCCAAAAGAATCGGCAAGTTGAAGTCTTGTGCCGATGCCCAGGAATGCAGAACCTGGATGGGGAGCATGGCTGTGGGCTTGAAGTCTGGATTCGAATCGTTCGGCAATACGAACGTTGCTTCCATGGCGACCTTGTTGCTGTTGTGCATAAAGACTGCCGTATCGATAAATACGGTGTCGCCAGCCTCTCTAATCTTGGTGTGCCCGTGGAGAATGAACGGCTCCACATTACCGTCGATGTCAAGCTCCGCGGAGCCAACTCGAGAATCAAGATTGTAATCGATTGTGCCTGTAACGGTTCCCTTGAGCTTGTCGTTGAGCTCGATGTCCGAGAACGGGATCGTGGAAATTTCGGCGTGGTCTGCTTGAGCCCAGACGAGGAGCGAGTCGCCAACGTGAACAACCGTTTCGGCAGAACCGCCATTCTTTTGCTTCAGTTTCCAGGAGGTGTGGAGAGTCGGTTCGTGATAGTCGACATCACCCGTAATTGCAAATTCCTCGTTGGGGGTGAAAAGCGTGATTTTTGGGAAATCGATGAATCCTCGGCCAAGGTCAAGCACTAGCTGCAAACGGAGCGAGTCTGCCTTGAAATGATACGCGTTGATGATGGAATCAATTTTTACGTAGGCGCGCAACTTGTTGTTCTGGAACGAGCCGATGATTTTGGGGTTCTTTCCGATTTCGACGTTTCCCTTGACCCAGTCCAGAGCCCAAGGTTCCATGGCCGAGAGATTTGCGGCGAAGAATACTTTAAGGCTGTCCTCGGTTTTGACGTGAGCCTTGATGACGGAACCTTCGCGGGTTTCGATGGAGGCGTCGATGACATCCCCGGTTTTGGTAATCGACTGGATGTCCATGTCCATGGGCATCATCTGCGGGCCATACATGGCACTCATGTAGGCAATTTCACCAGAGAAGTCGAAATCCAGCTTGTCGTTGATAACACCGTCGAGGTTGATGTGGCCGCCCTCGTTGTTGCGGAACACGGACTCGATGTTCGTCTGCTTCGGAGAGCCGTTGACCTTGATCGTTGCGTCGAGAGGCAGGAATGGCCAAACTTCTCCGATGTGCGTTTTAAGGGTGAAATTGTACTGGAGCGTCTTTTTGGTGAGCGATGTCGAAACGCTGCCGTTCAGGTTCAGGTTGCTGATTCCCGGAATGGATTTCGAAAGCTTCATGGGGACCCAGCTGAGAGGATCTTTGACGCTGACGTTTGTCGAGGCTTTTAGCTGGGTGAGGTCGTTTTTGGGGGCCGAGGCGTTCAGTGCAATATTGTCGTTTTTGGTCTTGATGGCGCCGTTGACGACGAGGTTTTTCTCTGAGAAGTCTACATCGAGTTGCAAGGACGTGGGTTCCTTGACGAAACTGCCCTTGATGCTATCGGCGGCGAACGTGATATTCTTTTGGCTGTTGTTTTTTAGGAGGATGTTCTGTGCTTGCCAGCCCATGTCGCCCATGGTGAAGTCCAGTTTTTTCAGCGTGAACTTTACAGGGAACGGCACTCTGATCTTATCGGGGAATTCGATGGCTTCTAGCGCTTTTGTGGTGTCCTTGCCCGAAGACTTGGTCGTTGTGTCCGGAACGAAGTTTGCAGAGACCTCGCCTACGTCGAGGTCAATCCCCCTGTTTTCTCCGAGTATCGTCACATCTAGATGCGGGCCACGAATCATGTATGTGGATTGCCCTTGTTCGACCTTGATGGAATCGTAAAAATGGTCCAAGAGGTTGTTTTGGCTATGACCGTAAGGCGTGATTGTGACATTGCCAAACGTGTGCGGAGTTGAAAGAAGCTCTTCTATGGCAAAATGAACATACCAGACGCCTAGTGCGACGGCGCCCACGACAGTCGTTATAACAACGGCTTTTACAGCGAATATTGATAGAATACTCTTCAAGTGCCCCTAATATAGATAATGTTCTCTTTTGATAAATGGTTGCTTATGTGGAACTTATGGCATGAAAGTATATGCAATATGGATATGTAAATTATTGTTTATTTGGGATAAAGTAATTTGTGGCTGGCTGTTAGTTATGGGTTTGTTGTCTCTCGTCTTTAGTCTCTCGCCTTACGCATTTGTCGTCTTTCCTCAAAAAAATTTGTTATATTCACGCACACATATTCATGAGGACTATATGAAAAAGGCTTTGCTTGCGTTTTTTTCTTTCTGTACCCTCTTTTTTACAGGGTGCAATTCCATCGGAGACAAGGATACTCTCGTAGCCAGGGTGAATGGTGAACCTATTTTCAAGGAAGACTACGCCTTTATGATGCGTGTGGGGAACATCGTTCCCAATACCGAAGCAATGAGAAAGGCTTCGGGTTCCCTTTTCAGCCGCAAGGCCCTCTATACAGTTGCTCTTCAGAAGAATCCTGAGTTCAAGGATCAGCTTGCTGCCCATAGTGCTGCTATGGAAAACTACCTGCTCACTTTTACATACCAGCGCCTCTATGCGATGGATCGCTTGATGTATAGCGACGACGAACTCGCTTTCTTCTACGACAAGCATCGTGACCAATTCCCGGATTCTCTTTCCTACATGAATCTTCGTGATAAAATCGCTGATGCAAAGTACATTGAATCGAACATGGACTCCTTGAAGGCTTATGCCTATCAGCATAGAAACTTGGCCGATTCTTCGAGTGAAGTCAAGATTACAGATGAAATCAAGGAACGTTTCGTCTCGGACTATCGCCAACGGATTGTGCGCGAAATGGGTCCGGCTCTCATGAAAAAGTACAATATCCAGGAAGTCGCTATCGAAATGCCGACGGTGGAAAACTATTATGCAAAGCATAAGGATTTGTACATGACTCCGTATTCCTATGTTGTGTACCATGTGGAATCTTCGGACTCTGCCGCTTTGGCCAAACGCTTTAATGGCAAAAACGTGGACCTCAAGAAGTTCATGAAAATTGCATCCAAATACAGTGAAAACAAGGAAACAAAGAAGGCAAAGGGCTTTGTCGGCAAGGTTGCTTACGGCCATGCTCTTCCGTATGGAATCGGCTTTGTTCAGAGAATGTTCTTTGAACTCGACAGCTTGACGGATGGCTCTGTATCCTCGGTTATCCGTTCGGAATCGACAAATCGTTTCCATGTTTTCTATCGCGTTTCGGCTGTTCCTATGGAACCCAAACCGCTTGATCGAGTTCGTAGAGCCATCGAACATGAACTTGCAACGACCGCAAACTACGAATTGGATTCGTCCTATGTCCTCGTCACAAAGAATGGCGAACCTGCAATCCGCGAAAAGGATGTCCTTGCAACATATGAAGATAATCCGTCGATGCTCCGTTCTCGTAGAGCCCATGACCAGATTGTGAAGGCTCTTGCGCTTCAGCTTGCTTTTGCCTCGGAAGCTCGTGAAGTCGGACTGGACCGCTCATGGGAGTACAGGGCTTTGCGCCGTCAGAGCGATGTCGATTACGTTATCAGCCTTTATAGGAAAAAAGTGCTTACTAATATTGCCGTTCCTGAAGATTCCCTCAAGGCTCTTTATGCGCGTATGGGCAATCCGGCACACCCGAACATGGAGTACGAAGAATCCCGTCCGGAGCTGAGCGACTGGTTTGTCATTCCGGAAAACCTCATGAAGAGAACGTACTACTATGCCGAAGACGATTTCTTGCCGGAAACTTATGAACAGGCTAAGAAGCGTGTCTTCGAATCTGCTTATCTGGTATTCCGTTCTGGCCGTTGGGATAAGGAAGTCGTTTCTTCTTGGGGTACGGCTAAGGTCGATCTCTTTGCAGACAACATTACGCTCTTGCCGCAGGAATCTTCTCCGGAACTTGCCATGAGAGCTGCTGATTCCCTTTACACGCAGGCTAAGAGCGTTGAAAAGGCTTACCTTGCATGGAACGGCATCCGTGAACGCTATGTGGAAATTGACTCTGTGGCAAAGAAGGCTACGTTTGAACTTGCCCATGTCTATAGTGACAAGGAAGAATTCGACAAGGCCCAGCGCGAATACAGGGCTTTCTACCGCACGTGGCCGGATTCCCCGGATGCCGAAAAGGCCATGTTCAGCCGCGGCTTCATCCTGAACGAAAACCTGCACAAGGATGATGAAGCTCTCCAGGTCTTTGAAGAATTCAAGAAGCGCTATCCGAAGAGCGAACTCAACGAATCTGTCGATTGGCTTGTCCAGAACATCAAGAGCAACGGCAAACTCGCCGATGATTTGATGAAAAAAATCGAAGCAGAAGAGTAAAAAATCTATATTTCTCACATCTTTAACTAAAAGGTACTACTATGGAAATGACATTTGCAATGATCAAGCCGAACGCAGTCAAGTCTGGCTTGGTTGGTCGTATTATCGATCGCTACATCAGTGCCGGTCTCTCTGTCTGCGCCGTCAAGATGCACCAGATGACCTCCGAAGATGCTCGCGGTTTCTACGCTGAACACGTCGAAAAGCCGTTCTTCCCGGAACTCGAAGCCTACATGACCAAAGGCCCGTCCGTGATGCTTGCTCTCGGTGGCGAAAACGCAATTGCAAAGGTCCGCGCTATTAACGGTGCTACCAATCCTGCCAAGGCGGAACCGGGTACCCTCCGCTACGATTTTGCTCCTTCCATGACCGAAAACGTCGTTCACAGCTCCGATAGTCCGGCTTCTGCAGAACGCGAACTCGACTTCTGGTTCAAGAAGGAAGAACGCTACGCTTACGAAATGCCTTCTCTCAAGGCCTGCTGCGTCCTCTAATTTTTAACAATAAAACAATCCTTCTAAGGAGTAGACTCAAATGCAATGGATCATCAAGTATCTTACCTCGTCCATTGGTAAGAAGCAGATCATGGGATGCACAGGCGCCTTCTTGGCTCTGTTCATCTTTGGCCACATGTGTGGCAACTTCCAGCTCTTGAACTTCGACCAGGCTGCGGCACAGGCGTCCTACAACGCTTATACCGAATTCCTGACCGGATTCAACCCGCTCCACTTCCCGGTGAAGATGATTTACCTCGTCGAACTGGTACTCGTGGCTGCCTTCGCCATTCACATCTTCCTTGCTATCAAGTTGAAGATTGAAAACAAGAAGGCTCGTGGCGGAATCGAATACGAAGTCAACGCACGCAAGGGCAAGAAGACTTTCGCAACCTTCACCATGATCTGGTCTGGTCTCTTCATTCTCGGCTTCCTCATCCAGCACCTCATGATGCTCAAGTTCGGTGAACACTACCTCTACATGAACGACAAGGGCGAAATCATCCGCGACATGTGGCTCACCACGATCCAGATGTTTGCAAACCCGGGCTGGGCTGCATTCTATGTTGTTAGCATGTTCGTGATCGGTATGCACCTCTTCCACGCCATCTCCTCTGCATTCCAGACGATGGGTATCGCTCACCAGAAGTGGACTCCGATTATCGATATCGCCGGTATCGTTTATAGCGTCGTCGTAGCTCTTGGCTTCGGCATCACCGCTGTTGCCTCTTACTACCTCGCTAACCAGCCTGAAACCCAGGCTCTTATCGAAAAGTCCCGTAGCCTCCAGCAGCAGTACGAACAGCAGAAGGCAAATGCCAACAAGGCTGTTTTCGTTATTCCTTCTGTTGGCGAAGTACAAGTTTCTTTCAATATTGAAAAGTAAGGAGCCCACTAATGATTCTTGATTCTAAAATCCCCGGTGGTTCCATCGAAGAAAAGTGGACCAAGCACAAGTTCGAACTCAAGCTCGTGAACCCGGCCAACAAGCGTAAGTTCACAGTGATCGTCGTGGGTACTGGCCTTGCAGGTGCATCTGCTGCCGCTTCCCTCGGTGAACTTGGTTACAATGTCAAGTCTTTCTGCATCCAGGATAGCCCGCGCCGTGCCCATTCCATTGCTGCACAGGGCGGTATCAACGCTGCAAAGAACTACAAGAACGATGGCGACTCCGTTTATCGTTTGTTCTACGATACTGTTAAGGGTGGTGACTTCCGCGCTCGCGAAGCCAACGTTCACCGCTTGGCAGAAAACTCCAACTTGATCATCGACCAGTGCGTCGCTCAGGGCGTTCCGTTCGGTCGTGAATACGGTGGCCTTTTGGACAACCGCTCTTTCGGTGGTACGCAGGTTTCCCGTACGTTCTATGCTCGTGGCCAGACGGGTCAGCAGCTCTTGCTCGGTGCTTACCAGGCTCTCATGCGCCAGGTTGCTGCCGGTAAGGTGAAGATGTTCCCGCGTCGCGAAATGATGGACCTCGTCGTGATCGACGGCAAGGCTCGCGGTATCATCGTCCGTAACCTCATCACTGGCGAACTCGAAAGCCACGTTGCAGACGCTGTGTGCCTTTGCACTGGTGGCTACGGTAACGTTTACTACCTCTCCACGAACGCTCAGGGTTCCAACGTCACGGCTGCATTCCGTGCTTACAAGCGCGGCGCTCTCTTTGCAAACCCGTGCTACACGCAGATCCACCCGACCTGCATTCCGCGCCATGGCGACCTTCAGTCCAAGCTCACCTTGATGAGTGAATCTCTCCGTAACGATGGCCGTATTTGGGTTCCGCGCAAGGCTGGCGATACCCGTTCTCCGGACCAGATCCCGGAAGAAGAACGTTACTACTACCTCGAAGAAAAGTACCCGAGCTTCGGTAACCTCGTTCCGCGTGACGTGGCATCCCGTAACGCCAAGCAGGTTTGCGACGCAGGTCTCGGCGTGGGTAACACCAAGCAGGCTGTGTACCTCGACTTCGCCGATGCTATCCAGCGTATGGGCGTTGCAGGCGTCTCTGCCAAGTACGGCAACCTCTTCCAGATGTATGAAAAGATCACAGACGAAGACCCGTACAAGGTCCCGATGCGCATCTTCCCGGCTATCCACTACACCATGGGTGGTCTCTGGGTTGACTATGATTTGATGTCCACCATCCCGGGCTGCTTCGTTCTCGGTGAAGCAAACTTCTCCGACCACGGTGCAAACCGCCTCGGTGCATCTGCTCTTATGCAGGGCCTCTCCGACGGTTACTTCGTGATTCCGTTCACCATCGGAGGCTACTTCGCAGGTACCAAGCTCGAAAAGGTTTCCGAATCTGATCCTGCTTTCACTGACTGCAAGAAGCAGACCGAAGAACGCATCCACAAGCTCCTCTCCATCAAGGGTCACCGCACTGTTAACGATATCCATCGTGAACTCGGTAACATCATGTGGGAATACGTTGGCATGGCTCGTAACGAAGCCGGCCTCAAGACGGCTCTCGAAAAGATTCCGGCACTCCGTCAGGAATTCTGGGAAAACGTCAACGTGCTCGGCTCCGAAGGTTCCTTCAACCAGAACCTCGAACGTGCTGGCCGCGTTGCTGACTTCCTCGAATTCGCCGAAGTCCTCACTCTCGACGCTCTCCATCGTAAAGAATCTTGCGGTGGCCACTTCCGTGAAGAAAGCCAGACTCCGGAAGGCGAAGCAAAGCGCGATGACGAAAACTTCTGCTACGTCGGTGCTTGGGAATACAAGGGCGACGGTATCGCACCGGAACTCTCCAAGGAACCTCTTACCTTTGATAACGTCCACCTTGCTACTAGGAGCTACAAATAATGAGCGGACTGAATTTGACTTTGAAGATTTGGCGTCAGAAGGATGCCAAGACCAAGGGACAGTTCGAAACTGTCAAGATCAACGATGTTTCTCCGGACATGTCCTTCTTGGAAATGCTCGACATTGTGAACGAAGAACAGATGAAGCAGGGCAAGGAAGGCTTCGCTTTCGACCACGACTGCCGCGAAGGTATTTGTGGCATGTGCTCTCTCGTCATCAACGGTATGCCGCACGGTCCTGACCATGCAACGACTACCTGCCAGCTTCACATGCGCAAGTTCAAGGATGGCGACACCATCGTGATCGAACCGTGGCGCGCTGCCGCATTCCCGGTTATCCGTGACTGCGCTGTTGACCGTACCGCATTCGACCGCATCATCCAGGCTGGCGGCTTTGTTTCCGTCAACACCGGTGCTGCTCCTGAAGCATCTACGATTCCGGTTCCGAAGGCTGATGCCGACCGCGCATTCGACGCTGCCGCTTGCATTGGTTGCGGTGCTTGCGTCGCTGCATGTAAGAACGCATCTGCTATGCTCTTCGTCTCTGCTAAGGTTTCTCACCTCAGCTTCTTGCCGCAGGGCAAGGTCGAAGCAAAGAAGCGCGTTTTGGCCATGGTCGCTCAGATGGACAAGGAAGGCTTCGGCAACTGCACGAACCTTTACGAATGCCAGGCCGCATGCCCGAAGGGTATCACCGTCGATTACATCGCCAAGATGAACCGCGAATACCTCGGCGCCACCGTGACCTACGCCGAAAAGGTGTACGGCAAAGACTAGTTTTCTGTATTGTCATGCCCGCCTCCGAGCGGGCATCGCCCTAAACGCAAAAAGGACCGCAGCGATGCGGCCCTTTTTGTATGTAATGTGATTAATCGCTGATTTAATCGATTAATCACTTTTTCGAAGATGTCGAAATGCCGTTTTTCGCATAAAAACGGTAATTTTTCATATGGCATGAATTTTGCATACGTAATTGTGTAATCCTATGGGGATTTGCATAAAGAATGGAAAAAATTTATATTACAAGGGGATTTTGCTGTATGAGGGCATTTATGTCTACTCCCGCAACAAAGAAGTTTACGTATAGCCAGATAATGTCGTTGGCTTTGCAGCTATCTGATGCAGAGCGTGCTCAACTATGTCGTGATTTAACTCTTGCAGACCGTGCTGAAAGCTTTGGTCGCTTGAGTGATTTAGTTGCGCCTTGTGATTTGACTGATGATGAAATTCGCGAGGAATGTGAATCTGTTCGTCAGGAAATGTACGAGGCGCGCCTTGCAAAAAAGTAAGAAACCACAAAGAATTGTCGTTGATACTAATTTATGGATAAGTTTCCTTATTGGTCGCCGATTAGGGGCTTTGCTTGAATTGTTCAGAAATATTGAATATGATTTTGTATCGACGCAAATAATGAGAGACGAAATTCATAATGTTGCATTACGTCCAAAATTTCGAAAGTATTTTTCGGAGGATGCTGTTAGAGCATTGGATAATTGGCTTGTTTTGCATACTTTGAATTTCGATTTGGATGATATTCCTCAAAGATGTCGCGATCCTAAAGATGATTATTTGTTAGAGCTTGCTATCAAGTCTAAGGCTATTTATTTAGTTTCGGGCGACGATGATTTACTTGATATAGGTGAAATTGAAGGCTGTCGTATAATGACGTTTTCCCGATTTTTGCAGGAAGTAGGCTTGTTCTAATGCATAAAATACTTTTTCGTCCAAATCTTTCGGGCAAAACATCAAAAAAGGACCGCAGTGATGCGGCCCTTTTTGTATGTTTGCAATTATAAATTATCTTATTTGAATCTTGTATTTTTGCGTATTATTGCCGGAAACAACATTCAATATATAGACGCCCCGATTCAAATTATCAAGCGGAATGTAATGATTGGTTGCGGCGTCTCCTTCATATATTCCTTTGAGTATTCCGCGAACATCAGAAATGAGAACCTTAAGTTCAGATGCTATTGGACTTTTTACCAATAAACTGTTGCGATCTTTGATGAAGTGGAACTTGAGGCGAGAGAATGTGCCGATGTGTAGCGTCTGTTTGGGCTTATAAATTGCTGCTGTTGCACTGGTGTCATTTGGTAATTGACAATAATTATCGATGTCTTGGTTGAATACAGAAGCGTGTTTATAAGGTCCTATGGCACAGAGGTTAAAACGGTAGCGGCCGGGATCTGCCTGGATTTTGAAATTGATGTAAACAAGTTGCTTTGCCGCTTGTTCTCCATTAATTTTTACTTCGCCTGTGTACCAGGAGGGTTGTTCGAATTCAGACCACGGAATGCATTGCGTTTTTGCCACATTTGGGGCTTCATCTAGAATTTTTGCAGGAATAGCATTGCTTAGGGTTGCTTCAACATTTTGGCTGAGACCAAGTTCAAGAATCGGTGCAACTTCGGATTTGTATATAATGCAGATGCCTCCCCAGTCAGAGGCGTCTGCGGCGATTGGGGTATCATCTGTTTTAGAGGTTTCTCCTGCGACATTGATATATGCTGATATGAATGGGGTTGCTGTAGAAGTTCCCTGATCAAGTACGGCTGTGCCGCAAACACCATTGCAAAATTCAAGAAGGGGTTCAATCGCAAAATCCCAGTATTCATTGCCGAGCTCGGTTGGCAATAGGGTCCTTGATAAGCCGTTTTGCTGATGATCGTCGGAAAAAAGCCAGTAACCAGCGGTTTCTGTACCTCCATCAAGATTGGTATAGACGTATGGGACGATTTCATACCCAAACCAGTCGTCAAACGAAAATGAAGCCGTTGCTGCTAAAAGTACAATTGATGATAAGAATTTGTTCATAGTATTAATGTAAAAAATAGCGAGGGGAAAAGTATTGAAAAACTCGTAATTGTCCAAAATTCTCGGGAAAAGGTCAATTTTTCGGAAAATCCCCAAAAGAAATTGTAGCCTGACGGCATTTGCGGCGCCTTATAACCACTCTCTTTCCTATATTTCCTTCAGAAATTAAAAAAGGAATCAAAGATGAAAAAGATTTTTGCGATGCTTGCGGCTGTTGCTTGTGCCGCAGTTCTCTCTGCCTGTAACGAACAAAAGGCCGAAGCGAAGGTTGCTGCCGATGAATCCTTCAACAAGGTCAAGGCGGCTGGCGTGTTCGTGCTCGGCCTCGACGATTCTTTCCCGCCGATGGGCTTCCGCGACAAGGACAACAACATCGTGGGCTTTGATATTGACCTCGCGACAGAAGTTTGCGCTCGCTTGGGCATCAAGCTCAAGACGCAGCCGATTTCGTGGGACGCTAAGGAACAGGAACTGAACACCGGCAAGATTGACTGCATCTGGAACGGCATGAGCGTGGACAGCGCCCGCGCAAAGGCAATGAACCTGAGCGACCCGTATCTCAAGAACCGCATGATTTTCACGGTGAAGGATAAGGCTCTTGCAAATCTCGCTGCCCTCGCCGGCAAGAAGATTGCCGTGCAGAACGGTTCTACCGCCCAGAAGCTTTTGGATGCATCCGAAGCGGGCAAGGCTGCTAAGGAAATCGTCCCGTTTGACGACAACCAGACGGCGCTCATGGATTTGGACAAGGGTGGTGTCGATGCCGTGTTCCTCGACGAAATCGTTGCCAAGTACTGGATTGTGACGAACGCGAAGGACTACACGGTGCTCGAGGAAGGCCTTTCCGACGAAGTCTACGCTGTGGGCTTCCGCAAGAAGGACCAGGCTCTCCGCGATTCCGTGAACAACGTCCTTGCTGCAATGAAGGCTGACGGCAAGTTCGCCGCAATCTCCTCCAAGTGGTTCGGCAAGTAATGGTCGGCGCGCAATCTCATGTCTGATTTGAATTCCCTACTCCCGATTCTCTGGGGCGGCTTCTGCACGACGCTCGCGATTTTCGCGCTGACGCTCCTGTTCTCGATTCCGCTCGGCTTGCTTGTGGCGGTTCTCAAGATGAGCCGCTACCGCATTGTGCGTTACCCGGTATCGTTCTACATCTCGGTGATGCGCGGTACTCCGCTGCTCCTCCAGATTGTGGCGATTTATTTTGGCTCGTACTATTTAAGCGAATACACGGGAGTGGAGTTCTCGTTTGACCGTTTTCCGGCGGTGATTGTTGCGTTCTCGATTAACTATGCTGCATACTTTGCTGAAATCTTTCGCGGTGGCATCCAGTCGATTCCGAAGGGCCAGTACGAGGCTGCAGCAATGCTCGGCCTTACGCGCGGTCAAACTTTTTATCGCATCATTCTTCCGCAGGTGGTCAAGCGCGTTGTGCCTGCAAGTGCAAACGAAGTCATCACGCTTGTGAAGGATACTTCCTTGGCGCAGGTGATTGCCGTGACGGAACTTTTCGCACTCGCCAAAAAGCAGCAGGCCGCTTACGCGAGCATTTATCCGTTGTTTGTTGCGGGTGTATTCTATTACATTGCAAATCTTCTTTTGAGTGTGTTGTTCGCTTACGTTGAACGTAAGTTGAACTATTATAAGTGAGGCGTGTCATGGATTCTCAAGTTCAGTCTGTTATTATCAATGACGCACCTCTAGATTCTTCTCCGATTCTCGAAGTCAAGCATTTAAAGAAGTCGTTTGGCGACTTGCATGTGCTCAAGGACATCTCGTTTGACCTCAATGCGGGCGAGGTGCTTTCGATTATCGGGCCTTCTGGTTCCGGTAAGAGCACACTCCTCCGTTGCCTCACGCAGCTTGAAACGTTCGAGGCGGGCGAGGTGCGTGTCGATGGCAAGGACATGGTTGTTCCCGGTTCTTGCATTGGTGGTAAAATCAAGTACGCTCCCGCAAAGACTCTCCGCGACATTCGCCTTTCTACAGGGCTTGTGTTCCAGAACTTTAACTTGTTCCCGCACTTGACCGTACTCCAGAACTTGACGCTTGCGCCGATTCGCGTGCTTCACGATTCCCGTGAAGATGCCCGTGCGCTGGCTCGATTCTTGCTCAAGCAGATGGGCCTCGAAGGTAAAGAAAAATCTTACCCGTGCGAGCTTTCGGGTGGTCAGCAACAGCGTGTGTCCATTGCGCGTGCGCTTGCTTTAAAACCAAGGATTCTCTTCTTTGATGAGCCAACGAGCGCATTGGACCCAGAACTCACGGGCGAAGTCCTCAAGATTATCAAGAAACTTGCTGAAGACCGCATGACGATGGTCATCGTGACGCATGAAATGGCGTTTGCTCGTGATGTGGCGAACAAGGTCATGTTCATGGACCAGGGCGTTGTCGTGGAACAGGGAACTCCGGACTTTGTGTTCAGCCAGTCTCAGAACAAGCGCTTGAGCTCGTTCCTCGAAAGATTTTCAAGAACATAATACATCCAAATTTGCTGTTTATTCCCAAATTTTGGCGTGTTGTAGATTTTTAAAACATTTTTGGTATTTTTTTGTAAAAAGTTCTAGAAATGTTGTCTACTATTTTTGTATTTTATCCTTCATCTAACAAATTTTGAATTTTTAAATAACATTTGTGTTATTTGAAGGAGATTAAATGAAAAAGCTCTTTATTGCATCCGCTATCGCTATGATGTGCCTTAGCGCAAACGCTTTTGCCGAAGACGATGGCTATGGTAACGATATCCCGGCAGCAAGGTCCGAAGGAACCGTCGATGACGGTTACGGCAATAAGCTCCCGTCGAACGAACCTGAATACAAGAGCTTCGAAGAGGCCCGCTCTTCGTCTTATGGTAGCCCAAGTAAGGGCTCTAAAAAAAATGATAACCAGCGTACGCGTTTTGGTCTCCACCTTGGCATTGGTTTTGCCTCTTTGGCCAATTATCCGACCGATAAGGATTTCGTCAGACAGTATGGCGAAAATGAATGGCTCGGTGTTTCTGGCGATATCGGTTTGATCGTCAAGTTCCCATTGAATCCGATTCTTTCATTTGTTCCTGAATTGAACTTTGGAATGACCTACCTTTCCGAAGAAATTAAGGGCGCTGACGGCTACGACGAATATTGGCATGAATACAAGGTGAATGATGCTAAGACACTTTACAATGTCAATATTCCGCTTATGTTGCGCTTGCAAGTTCCGTATGTGTATGTCGAAGGCGGTGTTCGTCTTAATCTCAATTTGGATACGAGCCATGAATACGAATATACGGACGAGGATGGCACTCCTTTTCAGTACTACGACTATAAAGACGGTGAAATTAAAACCGTTAAGCGTGATGCCGAAGATGAATGGAAAGTCAAGACGTTTATCCCGTCCATTGTTGCCGGCCTTGGTACAACATTCCTTGCCAGCGGTTTGCAATGTGATCTTGGTCTCCGCTTTATTTGGGACCTTAGGGGAATTGAAGAAAATGACAAGGAAATCTACGCTTTTGAAGATAAAAAATTGCGCATAGCAAGGGTTGTCGAAAACGAATCAAGTTTGTTCGCTATTCAGCTAGTCCTCAACGTTTTCTTCTAATGTTTAGATGGCGGGTTAATCCCCGCCAATTTTTTTTTCAAAAAAATAGTAGTCGAAATTCTGAAAAAAGCGTGTTTATATAGTAGAAACCTATCTTAAGGAGATACTATATGAACCATAACCCTGTTGCTGTTTTTCCGAAGCCTGAATTTAACATGATGCCACGGGAAAAACTGGAGTGCTCAGGTGTCAGTGCCTTGAGTAACGAAGAGTTGCTTGCGATTATTTTGGGGAGCGGTAGCCACGAGTGCAGTGTTTTTGAGCTTTCTAGGCGACTTTCGGAGTTTTTGGCGCTGGAAACGTCAGTCCCGTCGCTTGCTCGTCTTAAGAGCATTCGTGGACTTGGAAAAGTCAAAGCCGCACAGATTTTAGCTTGTTTGGAGCTCTCGGGACGCTTTATTTTAAGCGACAAGGCGATACCTGTTTCTGTCCCCGAAGATGTGCTTTCTCGCGTTGCGTATATGAAATACGAATCGCAGGAACATCTGGTTGTCATTTCGCTGAATTCTGCAAATTACATCATTCGCGTCCATGAATTGACGACGGGGCTTGTCAATCAAACACCTGTTCACCCGCGTGAAGCTTTTGCTTTGGCTATCGAAGATCGCGCTGTTTCTGTGATTTTTGTCCACAATCACCCCTCTGGATCGCTGGAACCGAGTCCAGAAGACATGTCTATAACGCGAATTTTATGCGCTTCAGGTAAAATTTTGCAAATACCAGTTTTGGACCATATTATCATTGGTAAATCAGGGTTTACAAGTTTGTGCCGAATTTATCCGGAAATCTTCGAAAGTGCGTTTTATAAGTGAATGTTTTGTAAATAAAAATAAATAAAAGCGAAAATAATAAAAAGTATGTATTATTTATCAATCAAAACTAACGTCAAAAAGTGCGGACTTTTTTTTAAAGAGTTATATTTCACATAAACATTACTATAAGTACAACTCTACTCAAGGGTTGGTCAAAACAAGGAGACTCTATGAAACGAGTAGCAATGGGATTGGCCCTAGCTTTGGCGGCATCAACCGCCTTTGCTGGTCATGCCAATACGATAAACAAGACTGGCTTTGCTGGTGTCAATAAGACACAGTCTGCTCAGTCTCTTGGTCATTCCAAGCTTGTGTTTACAGCTTTGGGTGATTTTGCATTCGGTAACGATATGTTCAAGACTGGCGATGCTACACAGCCTTACGCCATGAACAACAGCTTCAACCGCCAGCAGGCTGAGGTTGCTGATTACATCGGTGTCAGCGCTTACGTTGGTCTTGCTATCGGTCTTTTGGACTACTTTGATATCGGTGTGACCATGCCGGTCTACTATGACAAGTTCAAGGGTAAGACCACTTGCCGTGAAAACCCCGATACCCATGCTTTGGAAACGGCTCAAGGTACGCCATGCGATGGCGCAGACCTCTATGGTGCAAATGCAGGTTACATTGGTAACTTGACGGCTAGCATTAAGGCTCGTGCTCCGATTCCGGCAGACGTTCCTATCGACTTCGCCGCATTCTTTAGATATTCTTTCCACACCGCCAAGAACTCCAAGCAGGGTGTCTGGATTCGTGAACCGGAATTCATTATGAAGGACTTGGGCTATGCCTTCCCGTTCGGTTCCGAAAAGTCTGTTATGACTGTTGGTGGCGCTTTGACGTTCGACCTTTCCAAGGTTGATATCATGCCTCTCCTCGTTCACGTGAACGGTGGTTACCGCATGTCCATGGACAAGGCATTCTTGTCCTTCCCGTTCGTGAGCGCTGCTCTTGAATTCTACGTTCTTGACTTCCTCTCGTTCTTCGGTGAATTCTACATGGATCTCCAGACTGATGACTTTGTTTGGAACTATCTCAAATACCAGGACGAATCGGGCAAGCAGAAGCTCGACATGAAGCAGATTACTGGTGCTGCAGTGTTCCACCTTCCGGTGGGCCTCGATCTCCAGATCGGTGCTTCTTTCTACATGGGTAACGACAACTACATCAACTATGTTAACGTTCTTGAAAAAGAAGCTGATGATGGTTCGATCCAGTTCACGACGGCTACGAAGACTCGCGTGAACCCGTCTGTTGCTTTGTTCGGTGGTCTTACTTGGTCTGGCTTCCTCATGCCGCAGGACCGCGATGGAGACGGTGTGGCTGACGGTGATGACCGTTGCCCGGATGACTATGGTCATCGTTTGAACTCTGGCTGCCCGATGGGTAACCCGGATAGCGACGAAGACGGTGTCTGCGACGCTTGGGTTTCTGAAAAGGGTATGCTTGACGAATTCCGCAATGTTTGCGAAGGTATCGACCAGTGCCCGAACGAAAAGGGTAATAGCACCAATGGTTGCCCGACGGATGACCCGGACCCGGATAAGGACGGCGTCTGCGATTCTTGGGTAAGCCAGAAGGGTCAGCTTGACCAGTTCAAGGAAATTTGTGAAGGTATCGACCAGTGCCCGGCTGAAGCTGGTACGCTCGTCAACAACGGTTGCCCGGAAGACAATCCGGATCCGGATGGCGACGGTCTCTGCTCTCCGTGGGTCACCGACAAGAACAAGCTTGACCAGTATGCCGGCGTCTGCAAGGGCTACGACATGTGTCCGGGTGAAGCTGGTGCTGCCGGCAATAAGGGCTGCCCGTGGGATGATCCGGACAGCGATGGCGACGGTATCTGCGACGAATGGGTTGTTCAGAAGAAGCTCGGCTACTACTTCGAAAAGGCCGCTGAAGACGAATCTGTTGCTAAGGAATGGTTCATCTCCAAGACCTGTAAGGGTCTCGACAAGTGCCCGCTCGAACACGGTGTTGCCGCTAACGATGGTTGCCCGCTCCCGGATCCGGACCTTGACAAGGATGGCGTCTGCGATGCTTGGGTCACCGAAAGAAATATGTTCAACCTCTTCGAAGGTGTCTGCGCTGGTATGGATCGCTGCCCGAATGAAGCTGGCGACGATGGCTTCGGCTGCCCGAAGAAGAAGGTAGAAAAGCTCGAAGGTATCTCCTTCAAGAGCGGTTCTGCTACTGTCAACGCTAACGCTAAGAGAATCCTTAAGGGTATCGCTCAGAAGCTCAAGGAAGACGAAGCCTATAAGGACCTCAAGATTGTGATCCAGGGTCATACCGACAACCGCGGTAAGGCTAAGAAGAACCTCAAGCTCTCTGACCGCCGCGCTAAGGCCGTTATGAAGCAGCTCACGAAGTTCGGCGTTGCTAAGAACCGCATCAAGGCTATTGGTCTCGGCTCTACCTGCCCGGTTGACGACAACTCTACGGCAGATGGTCGCGAAATGAACCGTCGTATTGAAATGCACTTCGTCACACCGGAAAATGACGGTATGAAGTGCGAAAGCAACTACGTTGGTGACTAATAACTTTTAGAGTCTCAACCAAAGCCCCGGGCATAAGCCCGGGGCTTTTCTTATAATCGCAACTACGTTGCCATTTTGTCATCCCGGCCGGAGCCTGTGCTGAGCAAAGTCGAAGCATGCCGGGATCGCCTTTATTAATTGCTAAATTATCACATATGACAAAACTTGATGAAATTCTGACCGCAAATAATTTTAGCAATCACGATCTCGTTGAAATGCTCCCTGTGAACTTGAACCACAAGATGGTGCAGAAGGCGCGCCTCGGCAAGAAGCCCGTGCCCAAGCACACGCAAGACTTGATTTTGCAGGCTTTGAACAAACTCTTGTTGCAAACCGCTGCTGAAGTGGAAGGTAAGGTCGCTAAGCAGTACAAACGCGTGGACGTGTTCGGAAGCGACGAAGTCGCCTCGGCTTAAGAAAATGTATTGATGTCATTCTGAGGACGAAGTCGCTTCGGTTTGAGAAAACGTAATGACGTCATTCTGAGGACGAAGTCCGAAGAATCCAGTCAATTTTTATATAATTACAATATGCAGCAATACTTAGATCTTCTTAAAGATATTATCGATAACGGTGTGGACCGTTCCGACCGCACTGGCACCGGCACTCGCTCTGTGTTTGGCCGCCAGACTCGCTTTGACCTTTCCAAGGGCTTCCCGTGCCTTACGACCAAGAAACTCCACTTGCGCAGTATCATTCACGAACTGCTGTGGTTCTTGAAGGGCGATACGAATATCAAGTACTTGCACGATAACAAGGTTACGATTTGGGACGAATGGGCCGATGAAAATGGCGACTTGGGTCCGGTTTACGGTCACCAGTGGCGCTCCTGGCCGACACCTGATGGTGAACATATCGACCAGATTGCGAACTTGATCAATAGCCTCAAGAATAATCCGGATTCTCGCCGTCATTTGGTTTGCGCTTGGAACGTTGCCGAAGTTGACAAGATGGCTTTGCCGCCGTGCCATTGCCTTTTCCAGTTTTATGTGGGCGGTGTAGGCGCTAGTGGCAAGCGCAAGCTTAGCTGCCAGCTCTATCAGCGCAGTGCCGACATGTTCCTTGGCGTGCCGTTTAACATTGCGTCTTATTCGCTCTTGACGATGATGCTTGCTCAGGTCTGCGGTTACGAAGCGGGCGAGTTTGTCCATACTTTTGGCGACTTGCATTTGTACAGCAACCACTTTGACCAGGCTCGTGAACAGCTCTCGCGTACGCCGCGTGCACTCCCGACGATGAAGATGAATCCTGATGTCAAGGACTTGTTCGATTTCAAGTTCGAAGATTTTGAACTTGTAAATTACGATCCGTGGCCGACTATCAAGGCTCCGATTGCGGTTTAATGAACGCTTCTATCGACTTCATTGGCGATATTCATGGGCACTACGATGAACTCGTGGTGCTCCTTAAAAAGCTAGGCTACGAAGAACGCGGCGGTGCTTTCCGTTATCCGGGCGATGAACGTACGGTTGTATTTTTAGGCGATTACATTGACCGCGGGAGTCAAGTGCGCGAGACGGTGAATCTCGTGCGCGCCATGCGCGATGCAGGTTCTGCTGTGGCGCTGATGGGCAATCACGAGTTCAATGCGCTTAGCTTTTGGCACGAGAATGGAGCCGGTGGGCGACCTTTAAAAGCGATTCACGGCGGTTATTTGCGTGAGCATACTTTTAACAAAGTAGCGATTCACGTGAAGACGGTCGAGAGCTATCGTGGGCGCAAGGCGGAATTTCAGGAAATGCTGGATTTCCTCAAGACGCTCCCGTTTTACTTGGAAACGGATTTGTTCCGTGCGCAGCACGCCTGCTTTGACTTGAAATGCGCCGAGTTGCTTAAAGCCGAAAACATCCATTCTTTTATGGATGGCGATTTCGATGAGTTGATTGCTCGTGCGAATGACAAGGATGATGAATACGATGATTCGCTGTACTGGCCGATAAGTTTGTTCTTAAAGGGACCGGAATTGGATTTGCCGGAGGGCGTGACGTTCCGCGATGCAGAAGGCGTACTTCGCAAGCGCACTCGTATTCGCTGGTGGATTTGCCCGAAGAACAAGAATTTGCAGGAACTCAGTTTCCAGCCGGGCGTGGAATTGCCTCCGCGTGAAGTTCCGCTTGAAATCCAGACTCGCGATTTTTATGGCGAAAATGAACGCCCTGTTTTCTTTGGACATTATTGGTTGACGGGATTGCCTGAACTTATTCGTGATAACGTTTGCTGCCTGGATTACAGCGTTGCAGGCTACCGCGGTGACGGGCGCCTTGTTGCTTACCGTTTTGATGGTGAACAGAAACTCGATAACCGAAAGTTCGTCTCGGTCGAAGCTGGAACAGCATTATAAAAAGCCCATACCCCATAGCCCAAAGCACCGAAGGTGCGACCCCATGGCTGATTGCCTTATTGCTATATTTATTATATGCTACAATGGGATACGCTTCTTTCTGCAACGCGTTACGGTCACCCGGCCGATCCGGACCCGAACCGTTCTGACTTCCATCGCGATTACGACCGCATCGTTTTTTCTACCGCATTTCGTCGCTTAGGCCGCAAGACTCAAGTCCACCCGTTTTCGGTGAATGACCATGTTCACAGCCGCCTCACGCACAGCCTCGAAGTTTCGAGTGTGGGCCGTAGCCTTGCGATTACGGTGTATCACCTGATAAAAAAACATTTGCCGAAGTACGTGAACGAATACCAGTTTGGTACGATTGTGCAGTCGGCATGCCTCGCTCACGATATTGGAAACCCGCCGTTTGGCCATGCGGGTGAAGCCGCTATCCGCGAATGGTTCCGCAAGAATCGCCATTCCGCACCGATGTCTGAACTTAATGACAAGGAAATTGCGGACTTCGAAAACTTTGATGGTAATGCTCAAGGCCACCGCATTTTGAGCAAACTCGAATACCACTTCCTCGATGGCGGCATGCGACTCACGTATGCGACAATCGGTTCGATGATCAAGTACCCGCGACTTGCGTATTACGGTTGCCCGACAAGCTTATTCCGCACCGAAGCGGAACTCTACCGCGAAACAGCCGAGATTCTGGGCATCCCGGAAATCAAGGACGGCGTTTGGGCTCGCCATCCGCTCGTGTACTTGATGGAAGCGGCTGACGATATTTGCTATTCCATCCTCGATGTTGAAGATGCAATTGAACTTGGCATTTTGACGTTTGGTGATGTGCGCAACATGTTCAGTTTCTTGTGCGGTCCGGAAGTCGATATCGACCGCGAGTTCGAAGAAAACGGCCAGAACTTCAGAGACTTTCTCAGCAGCATCCGCGGGCGCGCTATCCAGAACTTGATTGATGACGTGGCTGTGCTCTTTGTGAAGCATTACGACCGCATCATGGAAGGTTCGCTCGACAAGCACTTGATTGACCTTTCCCGTTCCGATACAATGGAAGGCATCCGCATTGCAAAGCGCTTGGGCGTAGAACGCATTTACCCTGACCGCCGCAAAACAGAACTTGAAGTCGGTAGCTATACGACGCTCAGCACTGTGCTCGATGCGTTTATCAACGGCGTTTACGATTACCGCCAAAACGACCGCAATTCGTACCGTGCAAACCGCATTGTCCGCTTGATTGGGCAGGCCAAGATTGGTCAAAGTGTGACGACCGCCGAAGCGTACCATCAGGTACTCGACTTTGTGAGCGGCATGACGGACAATTACGCCACTTACCTTGCTCGTCAAATTGGCGGGCTTGCCATGGGCTATTAAGAGGTCTTGCTCTGTGAGTGCGCTGGATATCGGCATCAAGAACGATGCTTCGAAAATTTGGCTATTCGATTACGACTTGACGCTTTACGGCGAAGAGGAACGCTTTGTCTTAAATTCGCTCGACCATCGCATTGCTGAGTTTGTCCAAAAGACCGTGGGCGGGACGTTTGAAAGCGCCACAGAAATCCGCAAGGATTATCTGCATCGCTTTGGTACGACGCTTTCGGGACTCATGGCGATGAACGGCACGCATCCCGATGACTTTTTTGACTTTATCCATGAACCCGAATACCTGATTTACCCGAAGGTGGCGCCTGAAAAGCTTGAACTCCTGAAGTCGCTTGAGGGGCATCGCTTTGTGTTTACGAATGGGCGAGGGGACTGGAGCCGCGCGGGCATGGCGCACATGCAGCTCGATTCTGCAATTGAGGATGTTTTTGACCTCAAACTTATGGATTGGGAAGGCAAACCTCACGTGAGCGCGTACGATAAAATCGAAAAATGGCTTGTGGCGCGGGGCGTCTTGGCTCAAGAATCGTCAGAAAAGTCGCAAATCGTGCTGCTCGAAGATTCGCTCCGCAATTTGGAACCCGCTCATGAGCGGGGCTGGACGACGGTTCTCGTGAATCCGAACATCCAAGCGCCCGGTTGGGTGGATTTTCATATCCCGCATTTACTAAATTTAAGAGAAAAACTCGTTCTTAACCACTAATAACCAAAAACGAATAACATGCTCGATTTACTTTCCATGGATTTTTTGCAGAACGCCCTCATCGCAGCGGTGCTTGTGGCCATTGCCTGTGGCGTTATGGGAACGTACGTCGTGGTGAACCGCTTGACGGCGCTTTCGGGTGGCGTGGCGCATGCCTCGTTTGGTGGGGTCGGGCTGGCTTGCTTTATCGGCTTTTCGCCGATGCTTGGCTCGCTTGGTTTTGCACTTGCCTGTGCGATGCTTATGGGTGCGCTCACGTGGCGTGACCGCAAGCATGCTGATACGTTTATCGGGATTATCTGGGCGGCAGGCATGGCGCTTGGCGTGATTTTGACCGATTTGACGCCCGGTTACAGTGGCGAGATGATGAGTTTCTTGTTTGGTAGCCTTTTGACTGTGCCGACGGAACTTCTTTGGTGGATGGGCGGCTTGCTTGTGTTCATCTTGGTTGCTGTTTCGGTTTGTTTCCGCAATTTCCTTTCGATTTCGTACGATCCGGAATTTGCACGTGTCCGTGGCTTACCCGTGCTGAATTACTACATGCTTTTGATTGCGCTGATTGCGCTCACGGTTGTGATTGCCGTGCAGGCGGTGGGCATGATTCTCGTGATTGCGCTCCTCACGATTCCCGCTTACATTGCGGAGTGCTATGCCAAGAATTTGCTCCAGATGATGGTCATTTCGGTTTTTGTTTCGCTAGTGCTTGTGGTGCTTGGACTTTTAGTCGCTTGCCAGTTGAATTTTGTCGTCGGCCCTACGATTATCGCAGGCGGCGTCATCTTGTACTTGCTCAACTTTGCCGTTAAAAAGATTGTGAAAAAATAGGAGAGGGAAAATGTTTTCAATGTTGCGCGTTTCTGTAGTTTTGGCATGTTCGTTCTTGGCGACGTCGGCTTTTTCTGCGGTTGCCCGAAATGCATTTAACAACATGGACGTCAAAACGTCTTATTCTGAACTGATGCAGGAGAAAAATGCCCGTAACGATTCTTTGTTGCCGGCTTTTGATGGCGACAAGGCTTTTGCCGAAGTGCTTCGCCTGAATCCGAATTTCTGGAGCATGGGTAGTGCCATCAAGAAAGAAGAATCTCTTGTGACGAAACTCCATGTCAACATGATTTTTGTGGATGGTACTCGCGAAGAACCGTTCTGCGAACTCGAAAAGAATGCTCGGAATACTGCTGACGAATGGAACGTGCGCATCGGTGCGGACTTCGTTTCTGCAGGTTCCAATACGGTCCATATTCACGTGCAGCAGTGCTTGGACTATGTGCGCGACCAGCTCGGTTACGCCATCAAGAAGGGTGACAAGATTATCCATGTGCCGCCCAAGGAAACGCTTGAAAAAATCAAGAAGAGCGAAATTCCGGATGCTATCGATATTGACCTGCAGCAGACGCTCCTCAAGGCGCACGAAGATGTGAATCTCACCGGCAAGTGCCCGAAGGATATCGAAGCTTACATCATCCTCATGAATGTCTACAATCAAGTCAAGAACATGAAGATGGACTACGTGGTCATCAATGACCAGCTGAACAAACAGCGCAATGGTGGTTCCCGCGTGCAGTCTTGCGCCTTTAGCCGCGAATGGAACAAGCGCTATCAGGAAAGCGCAAGCTTCGAATGCGATATCGATAATGACCGCTGCACCTACCGTCAGGAAAATGACGGCGATACGGAATGGTCTATCAACTACGAAAAGGATCGCTTTGAATACATCAACAAGAAGTTCCTCTTCTTCAACCGCAATCCGATGAGCATCCACAAGGGTGGAACTATGATGGATTTGCGCCTGATCCGCCTCTCGACCACGCTTTATCTCGAAGCTTACATCGATTTGAAGGGTGAACCGGTAACGCTTGGCCTTATCGTTGTGCCGGGTGACAAGAGCCTCAAGGATTACGAAGACGACCGCCCGTCTTACGAAGAATCCCGCGAAATGACCGAATAATCGGGTTTTTGCAGTATTTGTTGAAATGATATGCCGGCCATAGAGCCGGCATTGCCTTTTTACAGCCCGTTTAGACGCAATTTTTAGGGGCTTTTCTTTGAAAAGGCGGTAATTTATATTATATTAAGAAAGTAAAAATTAAGGAGATTTTTATGAATTCTTTCGTTAAGGCTTCTTTGATTGCCGCAATGATGACGGCTCCGCTTATGGCTGACGAATCCTTTGGTGGCGTCGGTATTACGATTTATCAAGTGCGCGAAGGTGTCCATGTGGCAGAAGTCATTCCGGGAACTCCGGCTGCAGAAACCAATCTCCGTGCTGGCGATGTCATCACGTCTGTTGATGGTGTAAGCCTCAAGGGACAGGATATTGAATTTTCAAAGTCTAAGCTTCGCGGTCAGGTCAATAAGCCGCTCGAAATCACCTATACGAGCAATGGCGAAACCTATTCTACCGTGATTCGTCGCGCTCAGATAACGGTGAAGGACTTGGACAACAAGGCTGTCAAGAGCTGGTATGGCGACAAGGACCGCGTGAACGTTCAGGAACTCGAAACGTTTGCAAGTGCTACTGAAAATGACAAGCAGCTCGTTGCTGTGCTTAGCCGCGGTAACCTCATCAAGAACGATGTTTCTGTTGCTTCTGCTGATGTCAACGGAATTTATGTGGAAAAGGCAAAGTCTGCTCCGAAGTTCTCCAAGGCTACTCCGGTTCATTCGGGTGATGCTAGCCTCCGTCTCTTCAACCGCAAGGCTATTGCATTTACGCTCAAGTCTCCGGGCCGCGCCACTGTAACGATCTTGAATGCCGATGGCGAACTGGTGACAAAGCTCAGCCTTGATAATGCTGTCGCTGGAGTGAATTCGCTCAACTGGGACGGCTCTCAGGTTCCGAATGGCCGCTATGTTATTTCCATTGATCACAATGGTTGCGTGAGCGGTGCAAACGCTGTGCTGAAGTAACTTGCGCCATGCGCAATTGCCTAGCTTGCTGGGTAGATTTTTGTAAGCTTGAAGAACGCTTCTTTCACGGAGCGTTCTTTTTTTTCTATCTTGTTGCACCGTGATTTTATCCAAAACCCATCGTTTTCTGTGGGCCGTTTTCGCAATTGTAATCGCTGCGGTCTTCGCTCCTTGCTCTTATGGCGAGGAGATGACTCGCTTTGAACTTGAAGAGCGCGAACAGCCTGTAGAAGATACGACTGAGGTTGATTGGATGAACGATACGACTGGTGTAGATACGATTGAATATCACGCCGTCGATCTTGTGTATGATGTAGAAACTTCGACGTTCAACTTGAACAAGTCGGCGCAGCTCAAGTACCGTACGGCAACGCTCGAATCTGACACGATCTGGATGGACCAGAAAAATCAGATCCTTGCTGCTTCTGGCAATCCGATTCTCCGTGAAGCCAAGAACCCGTCGCTTTCGGGTATGCGGCTCAAGTACAATCTCAAATCCAAAATAGGCGAGGTCTATTTCGCGACGACGTTCCAGGATAACCAGCAACTGAATGGTATGGAAGTCCGACGTTTGCCGGATACGAGAATCCAGATTGCTCGCGGTGACTTCAGTACGTGTAACGATACGACGCACCAGCACTTTTACTTCTATGGCCGCCGCATGGTGGTGAAGCCCAAGGAAACGATTACGGCAAGGCCTGTGGTCTTGAACATTGCCGATGTGCCGGTGGCGGTTCTGCCGATGATTGTGGCGCCTCTCAAGAGCGGACGCAAGTCGGGGCTTTTGACTCCCAAGTTCGGTGGTGACCAGAAACAAGGTTACTACTTGCGTAATATCGGTTTCTATTATGCCGCAAATGATTACTGGGATGCAACTCTTGCCGCAGACATTATTGAAGGTGACGAGGCTAGGTTCGAACGTTCTACGCTCTCGGGCGAAATCCGCTATAAGAAACGCTATCTGTTGGATGGCCGCCTCAAGTACACGAGTTACCTCGAAGAATTTGACTTTGGACGTAGTGGCTATGATATCGAGTTCTCGCATAACCAGAACTTGACTCCCGATGCCAAGCATACATTGAGTGGCCAGGGCTCTTTTGTGAGCGATAGGGGAGTCCGTAAAAACAACTCGCTAGAGGCAAGCACAATCTTGAACCAGCAGGCGAATGCTTCGTTGGCGTACTCTGGTAAATTCGGTAACAATAAGAGCTTGACGGTTAAGATTTCGCAGAACCATAACCTCACGACGGGCATGCTCGAAAGGGATTTGCCTGATATCCAGTACCGCATGAGCGGCAACCTTTTCAACTTTGAACTGGACGAAGATGAGGTGGCGGCCGAAGACGGCTCGTTCCAGTCGTTCCTTGAAAAGTTCAACTATAGCTTTACGAACCGTTTCAACTACAAGTCGCACCGTGAACGTGATACGACGCAGAACAAGGATACGACCGCGCATTACCTGGGCTATACGGGTACGTACACTTTGGATTACTCTGGGCGCCTTTTTGACGTCATCAACATTACGCCTCGTGCTTCGTTTACGGGCTATTGGACGGGCACGTCTTGGCGTAATCCGAACGATTCTCTGTACAAGAGAAAACGTTATATGAGTTTCAATCCGGATGAAGGTACGTTCGGTAATGTTGCATACAACCACAATTACAGCTTGACCGCCGATACGAAACTTTATGGTATCTGGGTTCCTGAAATCGGTCGCTTTACCGGTGTCCGTCATGTGCTTTCACCGAGTATTTCTTACACGTACGCTCCTGAAATTGATACGGTCAAGAAGTTTGCTCCGCACCCGTATTTGGGACAGTATCCGTATCAAGAAAAGCAACAGACGATTGGCTTTAGCCTGAGCAACGACTTTGATATCAAGTACCTCAAGGTGGTAGGCCATGTGGATACGACAGGCGATTCTACGAAAAAGGCAAAAGCGGTTGAAGACCAGTATGGCACGCGTCGCTTGCTGACGACAAGGCATAGTTTTTCGTACAACTTTGCGGCGGACTCGCTGAATTTCTCGGATATATCATCTTCGTTCGGTTTCCAGATTTTGCCGGATTACATGTTTACGATCAATACGCGTCATAGTTTCTACCATAAGTATGACACGAATCCGAACAAGGTAAGGTTTCCGGAACTTACATACTGGGGCTATGAGCTTTCGAAGAATTTCCATTGGAGCGGTACGTTTAATGGAGGCCTTCCTTCGCAGCTTGAAAAGTATGAAATGCTCAAGTGGTCTTTGAGCTTGGATTATCGCTATTCGTTCAGCAGTACCCGCGTGGCTAAGAATTTGTTTAAGGACAACATCTCGCATTCGACGGGAATCTCGGCGACGTTCCAGCCGACCGTCAACTGGGATGTCTCTTATAGCACCCGTTACGATTATAACGAAGGTAAGTTTGTCTCTCATGAATTCACGTTCAAGCGTGTGTTGCATTGTTGGCAACTCGATTTTACATGGACGCCGACAGGCCCTGCTGCAGGCTGGAGCTTCTCGATTTACGTGCGCGACTTGCCGGATATCAAGCTTAACGCCGGCAGCACCGATACAAAGAGTTATGAATAAGTTAGATGAGAGAACGCCTCTTCGAGCCTGTAGACGAGAGACGAAAGAGTTAACTGGTAACTAAAAAGATATTATGATTGAATCTGAAATTGTTCTGGCTAGCGGTTCTCCGCGCCGTTCCGAAATTTTAAAACAGTTGGGTGTTAAGTTCCGTGTGGTTGTCTCGGGCGAAGATGAAAAGCCCACAAGCACAAACCCGCTTGATTTTCCGCGTGAAAACGCATGCATCAAGGCGCTGTCCGTTTCTCGCCAGGAACGCGATGCTTACGTGCTCGGCTTTGATACGCTCGTGTTTTTGGACAACGTTCCGCTGGGCAAGCCCAAATCCGAAGCAAACGCACTTGAAATGTTAAGCAAGCTAAACAATCGTAGCCATTTTGTCATCACCGGAGTTGCGATTGCCCGTAACGGAGAAATCCTCAGTGCGTCTGAGGAGAAAACAGAGGTGTTTTTCAGAAACTGCACCTTACAAGAACTCAAAGATTATGTAAATTCTAAGGACCCGATGGATAAGGCTGGCGCCTACGGCATTCAGACGAATGGCGCGCGCTTGATCAAGTCTATCAACGGTTGCTACTACAACGTGGTTGGGTTGCCAGTTGCACGTACACTGGAAATGTTGGATGGTTTACAAGTTAGGGTATAGCAAATGATTCAGTTGGAAGAGAAAAATCCAAACGAACGCCTTGGTGACTTCTTGGCCCGCGTTCGTGAATCTCAAGGACTTACTATTGATGATCTTTCCGAGCGCACGAAAATCTCGGTAAAGATGCTCCATTTTATTGAATCGAGCGATTGGAAGTCTTTGCCGGTAGAAGCTTATGTCCGTAGCTATTTGAATTCTGTGAGTTCGAAGCTCGGCTTGGATGCAAAGGCCGTCCTTAAAATGTACGCCGAAGAAGTGGGCTCTAGCTACGAAATCCGTGAAGCTGAACCCATCAAGAATATCGCTCCGATGACCGAAGACGAAAAGAAGCCGCGCAGCAAGGCCGTGCCTATAGCTATCGTGGTTATTTTGGCTCTTCTCATTGTCGGACTCCATTTTGTGAACCGTGAAAAGGTCGCTTCTGACGCTAGCGCCAATCCTCCTGCGGCGGTTGCTGCTGAAGAATCCGCAGAAGTCAATCAGGATATGCCTGAAGGTGCTGAAGCAGTTCCTGTTGATTCCGTCAAGAACGAAAAGGTGACTCAGGCCGAAGTCGACAAGGCTGTGAAAAAAGCCGAAAATCTCCCGGCATCTGCAACGATCTTTATCTCTTCGACCTCCAAGAAAGATACGACGGTGACGGGCCCAGTTTCGGATAACGGCCGTACTCGTATTGAACTCGTCGGTTCTGGCGAAATGCGTTCTTGGGTCGGCATCAAGCGTGATGAAGACGATGATGATTTTGTGAAAGAAGCGAACATCGCAACGGTTGACAACAAGCTTGTCTATACCGCAAGCGGTACGCTCTACATTGTGATTGGTGAACCGCGTGCCATTGGCAAGATGTACTTGAACGGCGTGGAAACTCCGGTGCCCGTGCCGAAGTTTGGCCGTGTGGCTCGCTTCAGCGTTTATGACGGTCGTGTCCTTAAATAAGAGGTGCTAAGATGCGTTCTTCTAAGATTTCTCGTAAGACGAGTGAAACCGACATTCAACTTTTCTTGAATCTGGACGATTGCTCTAGAGGCAAGATTAGCTCGGGTTCGGGCTTCTTGGACCACATGCTGAATTTGTTCCAAGTGCATGGCGGATTCCACCTCGATTTGACCTGCAAGGGCGATACCGAAGTCGATATGCACCACAGCATGGAAGACATCGCCATTGTGCTTGGCCAGGCTCTCGTAGAATGCCTCGGCGACAAGAAGGGCATCGAACGTTATGGTTTTTACTTTGTCCCGATGGACGAAGCCTTGAGCCGCGTGTGCATCGACTTTAGCAACCGCATCGGCTTTGTGTGGAACGTGAAGCTCCCGGCTGCAACTGCAGGCGGAATCGAAGCTAGCATGTTCGAACACTTCTTCAAGAGCCTCTGCGAAAACGCCCGTATGAACTTGCACGTGGAACTCTTCTATGGCAATGATAACCATCACTGCCTAGAATCCATCTTCAAGGCATTCGCCCGCGCCGTCGCCATGGCCGTCGCACCTTCCCGCAACGTGAAGGGCGTCCCCAGCAGCAAAGGCGTGCTGTAAGGTAATCTCGTCTTCCTGAGCCTACTAGGCGAAGGATCCAGTGAAATCTCGAATAGTATTGTCATGCCCGCCTCCGAGCGGGCATCGCCTTTTTTATTACGTCATTCTGAGCGAAGCGAAGACAACCTCATAAGGCGAGAGTCTCAGCCATACTCGTATGGATAAGACCGAGCCAAAGAGGTTGGGGCTTGCCCCATCCAGTGAAAGTCCTAGTGTAAAACGAGACGCGTCGCGATCGAGAAGCGCAAGAATCGCTGAATTTGTCTTGCCCGCGAAAGCGGGCTTTTCCTTTATATAGTCATGCTTGACATCGTAGTGCTCAGAACATTCTGATGAGCTTATGTTTTTTTTGGGGGGGCGTAAATTGTTTAGTGTTGTAAATAAAATGTGGGTAAAAAATACAAAATAATTAACAAATGGTTTCTTTTTTGTAAGATAAATTCTATCAAATAAAATAAAAAAGAAAAAAGGAAATTATATGAATGCTGAACAACGTAAAAGTGTTTTAGAAGTGATTCAAGAATTTGATAATTCTAATTTGGAGTCGTTTTTAAGGATTCGGTTTAATAGAAGGCCCTCTATGGGGAGTGTTTTTGTTGGTGATTACGGTTATACGTTGTTCACGTTAAGCACTTTAGTAAAAAAAATATTCAGCCAATTCAAAAATAGATTGGATGCAGATTATTGGCAATTTTTACCTATATCTTTTAATTATCCAAATCATGGATTAATTGATATAGATGATGCTTTAAGAAAAATTTTGCAATTTTTAAAAACTCAGGAATATAAAGATGCCGCTTATTATGTAAATGTTTTAGCGTTATATCAAATTACATATGGCTTTTGGAATGCCAATGTGGAAACAAGATTTGAACAAAGTGAAAAATTGCTGGCTGAATTAGAAAGAAAAACTAATGAGTTGTCGGAATTGAATATGCGGCATGATGTTCAGTTTAGGAATATGTTGAATGATGCGAAAGTTCGTGAGTCAAGTATAAAAGCTTTGATGGATAAAGCTAATGATTCATACAACAATATGCTGAAAACTCAAGAAAACGTGAATGTCAATTTAGAAAATATTAAAGGTGTTGTTGCTAGAGCTGATGATATGGCGGAATCAATTTTGAAACGACGCGATGAAAATAATAAAATAGCTGATGAATTACTTAATAAATCAACAACCATTTCAGAACAATTGAATGCATCACAAAAGTTGATTAATGACGCAAAGGTGGAGTTGGAAAATGTTGAAAAAAAGACTAAAGAAAGTCTTGATGTTGCTCAAAAAAATAATGAAAAAACAAATGGTTATGTAGAAGAAATAAAGAAAATGATAGGCTTTGTTGCTGATGGAACATTAAGCCATAGCTTTAATAAACGAAAAGAAAATATAAATGATAAAGCTCGTTTTTGGTTGATTTTAAGTGGCATCTTACTTTTGGCCGCAATAATTTGGATTATATTTGTTTTTACTGAGCTTTCTGCTGCAACAGGAATTGTTTGGGCGGATATTCTTATTAATGCAATTAAATCATCGTTAGGAGTTTTTGCGTTTGGCTATGCATTGAATGAATATGGAAAAGAACGAAATTTAAAAGAAGAGTATGCTTTTAAAGAATCTGTTGCTTTGACGTTGACTGCATATTTACAGCAGTTAGAATCCTGTGATAAAGAAGAAATGAAAAATCTTTTAGTTGAAACGGTAAATAAGCTGTATACAAAACCGGTGATATCAACAAAAGAGTATAAGATGATGAATGTGGATACGAAAGATATTACAGACAAACTGCAACCTGTAGTTGATTTGGTTAAATCGGTTACAGAAATAAAAAAAGAATAGTCTTTTCCACATCTTGTAAACCTTTACATGGCGGAACTTCGGTTTCGCCATTTTCTGTAAAATTCGGCGATTTCGTAAGAAATTAAAAGCAATTATTTACGGCTCTCTTCTCGAAATTTTGTGTTAAAAGTTTTATGTTTTCCTCGGTTTGGGTGATTTAGTGAGTCCGTTATGAAAGTGATTTCTACGACATTGAAGTTGACGTGTTGCCCGTTAGCTTTCCACGATATTGCGTGGGCTAAGAATGATGTCGATTATCGTAAATCGCTTGGAAAAGCTCGCGTCTATATGGTGGCAAAAAAGCCTCGCATTGATTTTTGCAATGTGAAATTTTCGGGCCATAAAGTTGATCTTGACCTCGTGAGCGAATGTGGTCGAGTAAGCGTTTCTATCCCAGCAACTGAACCGCTGTTTAAGCCGAGTGAAAAGAAAACTCTTGTTGTTGATGTTGGTGCAGAAAAGCCGCACATTCTCGCCAAAGATGAAGTTGTCGCAAAAACTCACGGGATAAAATTCTATGAGATTGATACGGCGTTCTATGAAAAGGCGACCGACAAGGAACTGAAAAAGTGTCTGAACGATGACTCTTTTGTGGCTTGGTTTACGCCTGAGAAACTCTTGTACTTATATTCTAATAGGTTGCTTCGAATTCCGAACTTGGATAAAACCAAATGTTTCCTTTGGAATTATGAACCGATGTACATTGGAATTGTGGTGGACGAAAGCGCCGTGAAGCATCATCGTCATCACGAAACATTCCTTGAACTTCTTGAATCTGAAATTGAGGATTGCGAGGATATTCGCGATGACGTTGTGCTTTTGTTCTTTGATGTCGAAGAACGGGATAACAGTCTTTTGATCGGAAATGCGGTTTCGATAAATGAATTCCAAGCGCCGTTGGCTGGCAAACGGTTGCCGTCTATCGAATTGCTGTCGATGGCTGCCGAAAGCGTATTTGTCGAAAAATTCAAGCCCAAGTACAACGCCGCGCTTTTCCATCCATACCTGAACGGTGTGGATGCTACGCCTGATTCCGAATACGATGCTATTGATTACGCTATCGATGACTGGATGACTCTTGTATTCAAGGGCATGAAATGGTATGGCGGGCTTGAGGGAAATTGCTTGGTGTACAGCAGAGGCGATGGCCTGCGTGTGATGGCGCCAACATCGTTTGATGATTTCCTGGAAAGGAAATTTATCGAATCTGTGCTGGCTTGTTAAAAATAAAATCCTTCGCTTTGTTGCGGAGGATTTTTGCTAAACGCTAGGCGCTTTTTTCCTGCATCTACACCGGCGTCTTGCTCTTTTCTCCGGCGATTTCTCGCACGAGCTTGGGCACTTGATAGCCGGGGAGCTTGGTGCGGATTTGCGCGATGAGTTCTCGGGCGCGTTTATCGCTGACTTCAAAATGGGCGACACCTTTCGCGTGGTCGAGTTGGTGCAGATAGTAGGGGAGTACACCTTGCTCGAATAGCCTGCGGCTCAAGCGTTCGAGCGTTTCGGCGTCATCGTTCACGCCTTTCAAAAGAACGCTCTGGTTCAAGAGTGTCCAACCGCTGAATTTAAGTTGTGCGAAAACGGCGGCTGATTCTTCGTCGAGTTCATCAGGGTGGTTCACGTGTACTACGAGCACGCAATTGAATCGTGCGGGAAGTTCACGCAAAAGTTCAAAATGCTGCATCACGAGGTCCGGTCGCATAATCGGGAGTCGCGTGTGGATGCGGAGCGTCGTCACAGACGGGTGGAATGCGATTGCTTCCACGAGGTCGCGGAAAGGTCCCGGGCCAAGTGTGAGTGGGTCTCCGCCCGAGAGTATGACTTCCCAAATGCTCGTATGGACGTCGAGCCAGTTCGAAACTTCACTCGCGGTATTCTGTGTGTCCTGGAAGGGGTAGTTGCGCCTAAAGCAGAACCTGCAGCGCACACCGCAGGCAGAAGTCGAAACGATGAGGGCGCGGTTCTCGTACTTTTGCAAGATGCATTCGGACTTGCCGGCGGGGAGGTCCCCGACGGGGTCATCGACAAAGCCTGGAGCCTCCTTGAGCTCGTCCTTGCTTGGTAGAACCTCGCGTAGCAGTTTGACGGGCTCGGCCGAATTCTTGATGAGGTCGGCGTAATGCTTGGAACAGTTGAATGCGAACGTGGGCTCTTGGTCGAGGTTTGCGCGCATTTCGCTTGTCAAACCGGTAAAATCATTGCCCAAATAGTCTAAAAATTCAGAAATATGCGTGAAAGTTTTAACAGAATTGTCCATTATATTGCTAAATTTAGAATCAAAAACCAAAAGAGGATAATATGGGTACTGTAAGCACCAACGAATTCCGTAAAAAATTGAAAATCATGGTTGATGGTCAGCCGTATGAAATCATCGAAAACCAGTTTGTGAAGCCGGGTAAGGGTCAGGCTTTCAACCGCGTTCGTATCAAGAACTTGGTGACAGGCCGTACTCTCGAACGCACCTGGAAGAGCGGTGATACGGTGGAAGAAGCTGATGTGACCTACACCGAAATGACCTACCTTTACAACGATGGTTCTACTTGGTACTTCCTCAACAGCGAAACTCAGGAAACTGAAGAAATCTCCAAGGAAGCTCTCAATGGCTGCGAAGTTTGGCTCCTCGATGGCGCTACTGTCGAAGTCACTTGGTGGAAGGACCCGAAGACTCAGGCAACGCTTCCGATCGAAGTTATCCCGCCGACCTTCGTTGACTTGATGATCGTTGACGCTCCTCCGGCAGTTCAGGGCAACACCAGCGGTAACGTGATGCGTGAAGCTACTCTCGAAACAGGCGCTAAGGTGATGATTCCGCTCTTCATCGAAAACAACACCAAGATCCGCGTGGATACCCGCGACGGTTCTTACCTCGAACGCGCTAAATAAGACCGCTCGGCTCTTATGCAAGGCGGGGACTCCGTCTTCGCCTCGCTCTCGCAACCACGCTCGGTTAATACCGGGCGTTTGTTGCTCACGGTAATCTTAAACATGTCATCCCCGACTTGATCGGGGATCTCCTTTTAGCCTCGTCCAAGCGACGGGGCTATTTTTTTTTGCGGAGAGAATGTACTGACGGTAGTTGTAACAAAGTAATTGAATGAATTCTGTGTCGAAAAAGCTCTTTTTCTGGATTCTATTTCCTATTTCCGAAATCCTTATTCCGAATTTACTATATTCTACCGCGGAACATTTTATTTAACAGAGGTTCAAAAAAAATGAATTATTTCAACTCAATCCCTATGCGTCGCCAACTCGAAGAAATTGGCCACTGCCGTTTCATGGAACATTCTGAATTCAGCCGTGGTGTTGAAGCCCTCAAGGGTAAGAAGATTGTGTTCGTCGGTTGCGGTGCTCAGGGTCTCCATCAGGGTCTCGACCTTCGCGATAGCGGTTTGGATGTTTCCTACACGCTCCGCAAGGAAGCCATCGAACAGAAGCGCCAGTCCTGGAAGAACGCTACTGAAAACGGCTTCAAGGTCGGTACTTATGAAGAAATGATTCCGGATGCAGACCTCGTTTGCAACCTCACACCGGATAAGCAGCACCACAACGTGATCCCGGCTATCATGAAGCTCATGAAGAAGGGCGCAGCTCTCTCTTACAGCCATGGTTTCAACATCGTCGAAGAAGGCCAGGAAATCCGCAAGGACATCACTGTGATCATGGTCGCTCCGAAGGGACCGGGTTCCGAAGTTCGTTCTGAATACCTCCGTGGTTTCGGTATGCCGTGCCTTATCGCTGTTCACCCGGAAAACGACCCTGAAGGCAAGGGCTGGGACTATGCCAAGGCTTACGCCGCTGGTCTCCATGCTGACCGTCCGGGCGTTCTCGAAAGCTCTTTCGTCGCCGAAGTGAAGTCTGACCTCATGGGCGAACAGACCATCCTTTGCGGTATGCTCCAGACCGGTACGATCCTTTGCTACGACAAGATGGTGAAGGAATTCGGTATCGACAAGGCTTACGCTGTGAAGCTCCTCCAGTACGGCTGGGAAACGATTTCCGAAGCTCTCAAGCATGGTGGCATCACGAACATGATGGACCGTCTCTCCAACCCGGCTAAGATCCGCGCAACGGAACTTGCTGAAAAGATGAAGAAGATCATGAAGCCGCTCTACCAGGAACATCAGGACAACATCATCTCTGGCAAGTTCTCCAGCACGATGATGGTCGACTGGGAAGCTGGCGACAAGGACCTCCTCAAGTGGCGTGGCGAAACTGGCGAACTCGAATTCGAAAAGGTTGCCGCAACAGACAAGCAGATCACCGAACAGGAATACTTCGACCGTGGCGTTCTCATGACCGCTATGATCAAGGCCGGTGTGGAACTCGCATTCGAAACCATGTGCTCTGTGGGCATCAAGCCGATGAGCGCTTACTACGAATCCCTCCACGAAACTCCGCTCATTGCAAACCTCATCGCTCGTAAGAAGCTGTTCGAAATGAACCGCGTCATCAGCGATACTGCAGAATACGGCTGCTACCTCTTTGCTAACAAGTGCGTTCCTCTCCTCGCTGACTTCATGAAGAACGAAGTCAAGAAGGGCGACATTGGCGATATCTTCAACGAAGGCAATACCAACGCTGTCGATAACGAAGAACTCATCAAGGTGAACAAGAACATCCGTCAGCATCCGGTGGAAGAAGTCGGTGCTTGGCTCCGCGAACGCATGTCTGGCATGACCCGCGTCGTCTAAGCTTCGCGATACTGCGTTGTGGCTGCGCTCACGTACCTTAGTACGCTACGCGCATCCACGCCTTGTCTCGCTCGCTTATACTTGCGGGAAGAAAGTTGTCTAATTTTGATTATACGACTTTCACGGATTTCCATACTCGCTTATACTTAGCGGGGAAGTAGATACCGCAGTTCATAGCTTTGAACGTTTTAAAATCTCGTCAGGTAACCCCTGGCGGGATTTTTTTGTACGAAAAAGACGCTCGCGTTGGGCGAGCGTCTTGTAGTGAAATTTGCGAGTCTCGTTATAGGACTGCGCGCATTTCGTTTGTGGAATGCGCATCCCGTATTATAGATGCGTCGAGCGTTTCACGTATTACGCTTTCTGCGTTTTCTTGCTTTTCACGAAGACGAACGCTCCGAAAGCGATGAGCAAGATTGCTGCAAACAAGCTAACTTTGAGGCATGCATGGAATGGCTTACTGCGGTATTCCATGCGGACTTCGGATTTGCCTTTTGGAATTTCAACAGCGCGGAGGTCGCCGAATGCCTTGTAAACCTTGGCTTCCTTGCCGTTGACGGTTGCTTTCCAGTAGGGGTGGTAGTTGCCTGCGACAACCATGAAGCCTGCGCGGTCGCTTTCGACCTGGAACACTTGCGTGTCCATCTTCGGGCATGCGATAAGCTTTGCCTTGCCCTGTGCGATGCCTCCTTCACCTTTGTTTTGCGGTTCTTCGGAGAGGATGACCTTTTCGCGGTAGGCAAATCCGTTCTTAAGCGCGTCAATGGCCTTGGAATCTTCCATCGTGGTCGATTCGCCGTAGATGTAGGCTTCGCCCATGGCAGTCGTGATTGGCAAGTAGGAGGTGCCGCGCTGCGTATCGAAGATGATGGCGTTGATGTTCATCAAGTCGAGGAACGGGTGCGGTGCTGTCGGATCGTTGACGTTGATCAGATAGTTGGCGTTGCCCTGGCCGCCACGGAATTCGCGGTAGCTGGCAAGTTCGTTGTCATGGAAGCCATCCGCATTGCGCATATGGTATTGCGGGAAGATGTTTCCGCTGAGAGCCTTACTGCGGGAGAGCGAAAGTACACGCGGCTGGTTGATTGGATCTGCTTTGTAAGGAGCCTTGAGGGCTGCTACAATGCCGTTTTTCGGCTGCAAGTATTCGTTAGCGGCCACGTTCTGGATAAATGCTCCATTGATGGTCATGAGTTCAATGCCGGCAACTGCTGCGAGAATGCCGACCTTGGCTGGCGTGCTCCCTTTCCACTTGAACACGGCAATGCTCACGCCAATCACAACGAGAATCAAGATGAAGCTCGGGATAATCTTAGAGGCGGTCATGTTCATCACGACTTCGTTCAGCGGCTTGAAGTACGGGGCCGTAACGGGGTCGTTCAAGAGCTTTTGACCGCTCATGAGGAATGTACCGATAATTGCAAATCCGATAACAACTGCGGCCTGTACGCCTCTAGAGGTTCCCGGAAGCTTAGACTTGAATGCATCGACAAAGTTTTGGACGTTAATCGCCTTGCCTTGATCATCGAGGCTCATCACGCCAAGGCATGCAATTGCGTAAGCAAGGCAAACGACAAGTCCGAACGGGCTGATAAAGAGTGTCCAGTTGAAGCGTGCAATCACGACGAGCAAAAGTAGGATGACGAACATCGCGGTTCCATGCAAGAGAGCGCGACGGTTCTTGGTCGTATTTTCGTTCGGATCGCTAACTGTGCGAAGTACGGGGCCTGCCATCATCACGAGCAAAAGCGGGAGCCAGAAAAGGGCCATGCCCGGAGCGCGGAAGTTCTTGACGCCCGGCAGAATATTGTACCAGAGCTTGAAGAGCGGAGAATGGTCGCCCATGCCATAGCTCAAAGCGACAACGGCTCCGAGTCCCCAGAAACTTGCCCAGCGGCGCTTACCCGGGAGGAACAGGCAGAGGAAGCCGAGGAACGTGAGGAGTGCGCCTGCGTTGTTGTGGTCGAGCTTGAAGCTGTTGTGTCCCCAGTAGAACGGGCTACCCTGGCTACCGGCTTCGGCCATCTTGCGGTATTCGTCCATCGTCACATCGACAAAGGAACTGCCCTTGAACGAGTTGGACTTTTCATCTTGTTCATAGACATCGACACCGATAAATCCCGGAATGAGCATTTGAGCCATTTCTTCCTGGTGGAAGGACCAGCTCACGGCGTGACCGTAATTGGTGTGTTCGCCTTCACCGCGGACGGATTGCGTTGTCGTGTAAATGTAAGGCGGTACAATCTGGAAACTGCTGAGTGCAAGTCCAAAGGCAAGCGCTGCTGCTGCAAGCCCGATGCGTTTACCGCGTACGGCAAGCGTGTTGCAGTGGAAGGCTGCTTCGTATAGCGTGTAAAGGCCTGCTCCCCACAAGAAGAGGTACGTGAGCTGCAGGTGGCTTCCGAGAATCATCCACGTGACGCTTAGCGCAAACACAAAAAGATAGGGGAGGCTTCCGTCACGGACAATCTTACGGATGGCAAGGAGTGCCAACGGGGCAATGGCAAAAACCATCATCTTGCCGTCGTGGCCTCCGTAGATGTAGGTGAAGTATTCCGGCGAAAATGCGTAGAGGAACCCGAGGAGCGTTCCCCACCACTTGTTCTTGGTCAGGTTCCAGGCGAGGAGCATGGCGCTCATGAATGCGACCCAGACCGTGAGGATGAACTTGAACCCGACGGCGCGTGCCGGGTCCATCAGGAACTGCGTCCACACGAGCGGGTGGTAGGCGTCGCCGAATAGTGCGTCAATCGTCGGGACACCGCCGAGGCGGCTATCGTCCCATTCCGTGAGGATGACGTCGAATGTACGCAAAATGCGGTTGCCTATGCTGTTCAGCTGGTCGCTGTTGAGCATGAGTTGACTGGAATCGAATGCGAAATCGCGGAAAACGAACAGCAAAATCGCAAAGAAAATTGCGGCCATGGCCACAAAGAATGCTGGTTTCTTGTCGAGGAAATTCATAGTTGGAAATATAAAAATACCGCAGAGGAAGCCCGCTACGGTTTGTTAAATTGTTCGCCTTTGAATAAGTTTTCGAAAGAATGTTATTCGAGCGTGTTTTCGTCGGTCTTGGCCGTCTTGACGAGGCTGTAGATGCCGAATGCAGAAATGATGCACACAGCTGCGATGACGACGTACTTAATCAGTTTTCCCATAAGGTTTCTCCTTGACTTTTTTAGTAAAGATATTTGATTTTCGCAAAACGGTCAAGCGAATTTTTACTCTTTCGTGATAATCATGCAAATGACGGGGAGCTTTTTATCGACCTCGTTTTCACTTGGGATGATTTCGCTTTCGACGACCTTGCAGTTGAGCTCCTTCACAAAGAATTCGAGCTGGCTGCGTTCAAAACCAAGCCAAATGTGGCCGTGGGTCGTGCGGAACGATTCTTCCTTGTGCTGGGCGAGGTCCAAAAGCGCAAGCATTCCGCCCGGTTTCAAGATGCGGGTTGCTTCCTTGAGGGCGAGGCGCGGGTCTGTTGCATGGTGGAGCACTTGGCTCATCAAGACGAGGTCTGCGTAGTTAGAGGGGAGGCCCGTCTGCGTCATGTCGGCGACTTTCGGCGTCACGTTTTCGATGCCTTTCTGGCGCAAAATCTGCTGGAAACCGCTAATGATTTTTGGATCGTAGTCGAGTGCGGTCACGTTTTTGCAACGGCTTGCGAGCATGAGCGAGAGGTCGCCGCCTTCGCCGCACCCAATGTCCACGGCGTTTTCGAACGGCACCATGAGCTTGCTGAACAGGCTGATTTGTGCCTTGAGGCTTCCGCCGGCCTGGTCGAGCTTATGGATTTGTCCCTTGGTCTTATCGGTGCGTTCTTCGAGCGCTTGTGCGGCGCGGCACTTGAGAATGTCCTTGTCCTGCAGTTCATCGTAGGCTTCGCGGATAATCTGCAACAGACGGCTGCTCATGTAAAGTTCTTCGCTCAGACGGTAATAAGCCTTGATTCCATCGCGTCGGTCTTTCACGAGCCCGCATTGCGAAAGCTTTGCCAAGTGGCGGCTTGCGTTACTCTGGTGGATATCCAGAATGTCCTTGATTTCGTTGACTGTAAATTCGGACTGGTCCAGTAGGAGCAGTATCTTGAGGCGCATTTCGTCGGAAATGGCTCCAAAAAGTTCCATGTTCGGGATGATTGGTTCTCGGTTCTGGTTTAAATTCGAATTTGTCACGTGTTCCGCCAATACTTTTGTATGTTTGTGTTTGTGAATATAAATTTTTAGATGGACTTTTGATGTTTTCTGGGCGATTTAAAAGCTTATTTCGGGTGCTTTTTGCGGTGTTGTGTTTGGCAACGCTTGCCTTGGGTGCGCCCGACGCTTCCCGGAACATGCCCGGCGCGGAAGTTCCTCGCCATTACGAAGTCTCAGTCCGCTTGGATGTCCCGCTTTCGCTTGGAATCGTTATGACTTCGGTGCTTGGAGTTTATCAGTACTACGGGATGTCGAAAATTTCATCGAGCGACTTGAAGCCGAAATCAGAACTGTTACCGTGGGACCGCCCGTTTGCTGGGCTTTACAGCGGATGGGCAACGACTGTGAGCCATTATTCGGGGGCTTTGGCTGTCGCTCCATTGGCGTTGGCGGGGTACTCCTGGTACAAGGGCGATGCCGATGGTCATGACTTTGGCGCCTTTTCGCTCATGTTTGTGGAAGCGTTTGCCTTGCAGAACGCCTTGAACCAGCTGGTGCGTTCAACGCAGTTGTGGCCGCGCCCTTACATTTATGCGGAACGGGGCGAAGGCCGCAAAAAGGCGGAGTCCGCGAGTGGCGAGGCTTACGGTTCGTTTTATTCGGGACATGCCTCGGCTGCGTTTACGGTAGCCGTGTTTACAGGGGAGTGGTTCTCTGAAATTTATCCGAACTCCAAGTACAAAAGTCTCATATGGGTGTCATCGTTGACGCTTGCCGGGGCTGTCGGGGCCTTGCGCGTTGTCGCTGGCAAACATTACCCTACTGATGTTGTAGTTGGGGCGCTTGTGGGAACAGGCGTAAGCTTTGGAGTGCTTAAATTGCATGAAATTTGTAAAAAGAATATTTCTTTTTGGGCAATTCCGGGCAATATTGGCGCTATTTTTTACTTTTGACAATTTTTTATAGCATTTTTTCCGAAAAAGCGTATATATATTGTGTAGGCTTACTTCGTAAGTCTATTATTTGTGAGGTTATTGATGTTGGATGAGGTGTGGCGTTCGTTGTGCGCCGTAGCGATTTTGACCGTGTCTGTGGTCACCCATAATTACGCAGCAGAGTTTAAGGATTATAGAGATGGACGCGTTTATCGTGGAATTCCGTCGGGATCGTTAAACTGGTTCAAACAAAGTCTCAAGTACAGCAAGACCTCATACTTTACTGACGAAAATGGAATTCCTTTTTATCGTAGCGATAGCTGGAAAGCCTCATGCCCAGAGGGAACGCAGCTCCCGGATGAAACGGATTGGGACGAACTGATTGAAGAAAAATTCTCAGGCCCAGATAAAATCCAGAACATGAATGATTTTGTGGGACATTCGTCGCTTGGTTTTTACAAGTTTGAATTTGATGAAGTGGTGAATGCAAGAAAAGGTTATGCCTATTTTGCTGTCCGTGGCCCGGCCAATCACGCGATAAGGTTTGAAACCAAGCATGGAACCACAAAGTATGTGGATATTGAAGAAGCTGATGCCATCCAGATCCGTTGCGTTTTTGCTCGTGACCAGTTTGCCGAAAAAAATATCTCCCCGAAGGATATGATTTTTACGGATAAACGCGATAATAAAAAGTACAAGGTCGGCGTCCGTGGCGGTAAAATTTGGATGATGAAAAATCTCGCATTCAGCGTGACGTCCGAGAAACAGTGCTATGTAGATGATAAATCCTACTGCGAAAAATTTGGACGCTATTACACCTATGATGATGCAACTAAAGCATGTCCTCCAGGTTGGCACTTGCCAGATGACGGCGAATGGCGTGATTTCCAGAAAGACCGCGCCACGCTGGATTGGGACAATTTAGGTCAGGGCGGTTGCCAGGATTGGGACAACTTCTGCGATGGCTTTAATTCTGGGCATTATTGGTCCAAGTCTTCTGTCCAGCCTAATACCGCCCGCTCATGGGAATTCAATCGCGCCGACAAGGATATTGAACGCACAGACGCCAGTGTTTACAAGGGCCTGTACGTTCGCTGTGTCGCAGATTAATCGGCTATTGCAAAAAAGGCGTACAGTACGGAAAATACTGTCGCAGAGACAAAACTCCCCGAGAGGTAAACGAAAAGCCCGAAGACGATTACCGTCAGAGATAGAAGAAAAATTTTACTCGGGCTAAATGGATAATGAATGTTGAACATGTGTGACCTTTAATGTTTATCTTTAACTGTTTATAAAATAGATAAAGATTATGTCATTAAATGTCACTGCTTGTTTTTACAGCTCGTCCTCGCTTTCGGACACGTCTCCGAAATGGCTCCCGTATTCGTCAAAGTTGACTTCTTCGGCGATATCGTCATTGTCGATGTCTTCGTTGTCGAGGCCTAGCCCAAGTCGGGCGCAAATGCGGTCCAGGAGGATGAGATCCACATCTTCGGTGTCGCCCCCTTCGCGTTCATAAGCTTCGATGATGAGCTCCTGTTCGTCAGCTTTATATTTATCGACAGCTTCTGTAATTTTCATTTTTTCTCCTTTGCGGGTAATCAAAATTATCCGCGTCTCTGCTAGTAATATCGCCAATCTGTGTCATAAAGTCAATGGTTTTTACTAAATTTTTTACCATGAACAAGAAATTGTCTTTTATTGCGCTTGCATTGATGGTTGGAATGTCTCAAGTTTGGGCTGTGGACCCCCGTATTGAACAGGGTGCCCGTTTTGAGGCCAAGGGTCAGTATGATAAGGCTCTTGGGGAATACCGAGCCATGTTGGCTGAAAATAAGAAGAATACTGAAGCTTATATGGCGGCAGGCAAGGTTCGCATGAAGATGAAGGACTATAAGGGGGCTGTGGCAAACTTCCGCCTCGCTTATGGTTATGATCCGAGTTTGACGGAAGCGTACGAAGGCGCTGCCAAGGCTTACGAAGCTATGGGCCAGCAGGCTAAGGCCGATGCTGAACGCGCTAAGATGAAGGGTGGCAAGGCTGCTGCAAAGACCGAAACGGCAAAGGCTGAACCTGCAAAGACTGCACAGCCCGCACAAACATCTCCTGCTGCAAAGGCTGAGCCGGCAAAGACCGCTGCCCCTGCAAAGGTCGAAACGCCGAAGGCTGCACAACCGGCGCCTGCAACGGCTGCCGCTTCCGAAGATCCGTTTGAAAAGGGCAAGGCTTTGCTTGCCGAAGGCCGCTATGCTGAAGCTGCTCCGCTTTGGAGAGTTGTTCTTTCGAAGAAGCCTGGCGATGCCGGTGCGTACTTCTATGCGGGCTTAACCCGTTATGAGATGGGAGAATACGACAAGGCCGAGTTCAATTTGAAGAAGGGGCTTTCGTACAAGGAACGCGGTAACGACGCAAATTACTATCTGGCAAAGATCAACCAGAAGAGCAAGCGTACCGAACAAGAAAAGAAGTATCTCTCGGCATACTTGAAGAAGGCTGCTCCGGATGCCAAGTTCCGCAAGGCTGCTGAAGACCGTTTGGCCGAAATCAACGCTGTCGCCAGTGCCGCTGCCGAAGAAAAGGCTATGCAAGAAGCCGAAGCCAAGGCTTTGAAGGATGCCAAGAAGAGCGGGAACGACAAGTCGAAGTCTGCTGATGTCGCTCCGCAGAGGGAAGACGTTGCTCCGACGGCTTCGAATTCCATTGCCAACGCCAATGCGCTCTATGCGGACGGCTATCACGAAGCCGCTCTCCAGATGTACAAGGCTTTGCTCGAAAATGAAATCACGCCGGACGAACGCTACTTTGCGATGCTCCAGATGGGCAACATCTACCGCGAAATGCGCGACTTCCACAGTGCTGTAACGCGCTACCGTGATGTTGTTCGTGAATTCCCGGATTCTGACTGGGCAACCGAAGCTGAACGCGCTCTCGAAGATGCAGTGTGGCTTGAAAAGCACGCGAGCGAACTTCCGCGTAACAAACGCTAATTGGCCATTAGTCAATGGTCTATAGTTTTTAGTTGCAACTGAAAAATTTCGAACAATGTTATGCCGGGCTTGTCCCGGCTTCATTGTTTTTAAGATGTCATGCCCGCTCAGGTCCCTGAGCTTGTCGAAGGGAGGGCATCGCCTTTTTTGAAAAATTTTTAAGAAAAATTACCCTTTCACGAGCTTTCGATCGCTCTTGACTTTATCCAAGAATTTCTTGTAGATTTTGTTGTAAATCTCGTGATTCTCGGGATTGGGCGTGTATGTATTCGTGATTTCGATATAGCTATGGATGTCTTCGAAATGCATCTGCCCAAGTCCGATTGCAGCAACGGCAGCGGCACCTAGTGCGCCCACATATTGCGGATGCTTTACCGTTTCAATCGTATGCCCGGTTACGTCGGCGAGAATCTGGTTCATGATGTTGATTCTAGCAAGACCGCCTGCAAAGCGGATGGTGTCTGATATCTTGCACTTCTTGGCCTGGCATTCCAAGAGCCAGCGGAAGTGGAAGCAGATACCTTCGATAACGGCGCGGAGCAAGTCTCCACGGGTTGTATCCAGTTCAATACCCGAAAGCGAACTGCGGATTTCGCCGTCTTCAAAAGGCGTCTTGCAGCCGTTCATGAATGGCGTGAACAGGAGTCCACGGGAACCTGGCTTTGATTTTGAAATAAGTGATGCGCATTCTTCGTAGCTGTACTGCGAATTGTCCAGCTTGCCGATGAGCTCGCGAGCCCAGGCAAAGCACTTGCCTGCGGTTTCAAGTTCTCCGTACAGGTATTTCTGCTTGGGATTCGGCCCCTTGACGGCAATCATCATGATATCTGCAAACTGGATAATGTGATCGACAACGGTGCAGACGGATCCTGAAGTTCCGCAGTAAATGCTGGTAAGATTGTTTTGGGTGTTGCCACAACCGATTGCGACCATGGCGACATCTCCGCCTCCAGCGATGACTGGTGTGCCCTTTTCCAAGCCCATCTGTTCGGCGGCAGTGGCTGTAATACGGCCGACAATGTCTGTGCTTTGCACAATCTCTGGCAAGTGCTTTTCGTTGATGCCGTACGCTTTAGCCATGGTGTGGCTCCAGCCGGAATGGCCTTTGCGGCAATCGTTGAGTGCCGTGCAGAATGCGGAGTCTTCTGTGCGGACGAATCGTCCTGTGGCTTTGTACAAAAGATAATCGCCAACATCTAGGAACTTGTCGACTTTTGCAAAATTTTCGGGCTCGTTGTTTTGTACCCACTTGTATTTCCAAATCGGGCTGTAAGCTCCAACGGGGACCATGCTTGTATGATGCATCGCCTTGATGAGTTTCCAGATGTTTAGACCGTGAATCTTGAGACCGTGGTTGAAGTAGCCCTTGAATTCTTTGTCGGCACGTCTGTCCAGGAACGTCATGGGTGGGCGGACCGCATTGCCGTCATCATCAACGAGTATGGTTGCGTTCATTTGGGAACAGAAACTGATACCCTTGATCTGGTCGCTAGTAATACCGTAATTTTTGAGGAGGTCTTTTGTGCTACGGCAGATGGAATCCCACCATTGTTCGGTGCTCTGTTCCACCCCTTTGCCGCCTAAAGTCGAGGTACTATGCGTACTGACAACAGTCGCTCCCACGAATTCAATTGAATTTGCGATTTTTGTAAGTGTTGCTTTTATAAAGGAGTTGCCGATGTCGTAAGTGACTAAATACATTTTTGACCTCTATAAAACCGTCCACATATACCTTTTTATCTTCTCCTAAAATTATAAAAAAACTACACAGGCTTTGTCACCTGTGTAGTAAGCTTTTTGGAAGCTTTTGATGCTGTCATGCCCGTCTTTGAACAGGCATCTCCATCTTGAGCTTTTATAAAAGGTGTTAAACGACCTGAACCAGGAGTCCCTTGAGGTATTGTCCTTCGGGGAAGGCTGTGTTCACGGGATGGTCGGCTGGCTGTCCAAAACGTTCGATAATCTGCACGCGACGGTGGGCATCGGCTGCGGCGTCGGCGATAATCTTCTGGAACAAGTCCATTTCCATAAGGCCGGAACAGCTGAATGTGGCAAGCATGCCGCCTTCGGCAAGCAACTTCATTGCAAGCAAATTAATATCCTTGTAACCGCGGGCGCCTTTCTGCAAGTTGTCCTTGCTTTCGACGAACTTTGGCGGGTCAAGCACTATGAAGTCGAACGTTTCGGCCCTGTCACGGCACTTGCGCAAGTACTGGAACACGTCGGCTTCAACATGAGTCGCATGCGCCGTGCTTAATTTGTTGCGCATGATGCCTTCCTTGGCGAGCTTGAGCGCGTCCTTGGAAACATCGACCTGATAAACCTTTTCGCAACCGCCACGGAGGGCGTACAGACCAAAGCCGCCGGTGTAGCAGAAGCAGTTGAGCATCTTCTTGCCACGAGCGAGTTCGCCTACACGGCGTCTGGCATCGCGCTGGTCGAGGTAGTAGCCGGTCTTGTGTCCGTTCTTTACGTCAATCGGGAACAGAATTCCGTTTTCGTTGATGATGACCGGTTCGTCTGGAACTTCGCCAAATACAACGCCCGTGCGGAGGGGGAGTCCTTCCTTTTTGCGGACTTCGGAATCGCAGCGTTCATAAATGCCACGGCAACCCGTCTTTTCGGCAAGCAATTCGTAAATGATCTGGCGATTGACTTCGGCGCCTGCAGCAAGGATTTCGACGGAGTAGATGTCGGCATACTTGTCGATGATGCAACCTGGAATGCCGTCATTTTCAGCGTTCACAAGGCGGAATGCACATTCCTTGTCATGGATGTCGAACCCACGGCTCTTGCGGGAGGCAATGGCGCGGTCCAAAATGTCGCTAAAGAATTCGCGGTCAATCTTGACGTTCTTTCCTTCGGTCCCGAATGTCCAGAAACGGCCTCGAATCTGGGATTTCGGGGAGTAGGCTGCAAGGCCCAGAAAATCGCTGTGGTAGCTATAAACTTCGACAACGTCACCAAGCGCGGGGTCGCCAACAACTTCATCAATGGCGCCGCTAAAAATCCACGGGTGGTAACGGAGGGCGGATTTATCGCGCCCGGCTTTCAATGTAATTGCTTTCATGGGTAAAAATTTAGAATTTTTAGTTATATTTATTTTGTCACGCATTTGTGTGGTTCATAAAACGTGTGACGGAGCGCAAATTATTGTTTTTAATCGAGGGGGAAAAGTGATTGTAAATTTCTTTTTTGAAATTTTAATTACTAGATTAAAAAACATGGTAGGAAAGAATCAAGCAAAGATTTTTAGGGTTGGACTTTTGGGCTTGGCCCTCGTTTTTGCTGTATCTTTTTCTGCCTGTGGCGATTCTGAATCCTCCAAAAAAGAATCGTTAAATGCGGTTCCCGAAAAGCCTTTGTTTAATGGCGTTGTCCAGAGCGTTGTGGGCGATGCCCATGTGAAGACTGCTGATAGCCATGCCAAGTCATTGAAAGTCGGCTTATCCGTTCATGAAAAATCATCGATTGTGACTGAGGCGGGTTCTTCGGTTGTTATTTCTGTTGATGACGGTTCTGCGCTCAAGACCGATGGTCGGTCTGAGATGGCTATTGAAGTCACTAAAGCGGGTGAACTGAAAACAAGAATGACCGTTGCGCTCCGCCATGGAAAGTTGTTGTTTGATGTGCAGAAACAGGCGGTCAAGGACGAGTTTGAAATTCGTACAGAAAATGTTTCGTCTGTAGTTCGTGGAACGGCTGGCTTTATTGAAAATGTCGATGGGTTGGAAATCTCGTCGCTTAAGGAAGGTCGTCTTGACGTGACCGTGAAAACCGGTACAGCGCAGTCGGTCAAGAGCGGACAGACTTTGATTGCCAATACGAATGGCGTAAAGATTTTATCGCTTGCAAGTTCGGGTACGCTTATTTTAGCTCGTGCTCTTGATTCTATTGCGACTGGTGCCGCTACTGAACTTGGTGTGCGCGCTGCAAGGTTGAATCTCGACAAGCTCGAACCTATGTTGCTGGAATTTGATGAAGCCTACAAGAAAAAATCGGAAGCATTCATAAAGAGCTCGCAGATTGAGTTTAAGCCGAAAGTCTTGAATGAATACATTGGCAAGCCGAGTGTAACGCTTGAAGCGTTGTTTATCCCGGGAAGCTTAGTTTCTGTGCTTGGAATTGTCGATACGATTCCTGAAAGCGGGTTTTACAAGCGTACGTTTGAATGGGCTGATTCTACAGCGTTTGGTCCGAAGCATTTTGTTGTGAATTGCAGCAATGGTGAAGTGGAATACATTTGCCATACCTGGCATACGAACTTTGTTTCGGCGAAGATGGCGGAAGTCTTGACGAAGGCTAATGAACGCAAGTCTACGGCTGCTAAGGATACGGTCCAGCCCAAAAAACTCAAGCCTTCGATTGTCATAGAAGGTTCTGGTCGTGAACGCATTCACGTATTGCCCGAAGAGCGTGATATCCCGGCGACGCTTCGCTTTAGTGTTGCTGGACTGATGGGCTCGGACTTGAGTCAGATCAAGAAGATTATCGTGAAACGCAAGGGTGTTGTGGTAAAGACTTTTGCAGACGATGAATTGATGACAAATTCATTTAAATTGCCAATTCGCCTCAAGCAGAATCGAATAGCCCATTTTGAAATTGTCGCCACATTTGTAAACGGCAAAAAGATCAAGGCAAGAAAAGTCTATGAGACGTATTGCTTCTTCGAAAATTATGAAGATGGCAAGAAGAGTAACCGAATCAACGACATGACGGCAGAAGAAGAATACAAAAATGTCGTCTCCAAGCGCTTGCTCAAGAACGAATAGCTTTTACAAAAGCTAAATTTGGGCGCATGTTTGAATCGCTCTTTGACAAGTATCCGTTTTTCAGAAAAGTCCCTGCCATCCTCTGCATGGCAATCATTTTCAAGATTTCTTCGATGACATCCTATGAACTCGAAGACTTCCCGCATGTGTGGGATAAGCTTGCGCATACTTGCGAATACGCCACTTTGGCGGGATGTTTTTGCATGTGGTGGGCACGTGGCCAGTGGTCTTTGAAACCGTGGCTCAAGGTGCTGATTGTTATGGCGATTGCGCTTGCTTACGGTTGCACAGACGAATACCACCAGAGCTTTGTGGAAGGCCGTGACTGTAGCGGTTTCGACTTGATTGCTGATGCACTCGGCGGTATGATCGGTGGACTTGTCTATTGGCTCATCGTTAAAATCTTGAACAAGTACGATCCGCTGTCAAAGTAGACTGTCTTTTTAGAATTCTCCGAGCAGAATCACTTCTCTGTGAAGCTGAATGCCAAACTTTTCGGCGACGACTTTTTGAACGTATTCGCTGAGTGTTTTGATGTCTGCTGCGGTGGCGTTGCCTGCGTTGACGATAAAGTTCGCGTGCACACGGCTCACTTCGGCGCCGCCTATGCGGTAGCCTTTTAAACCCGCCTGTTCGATGTAATAACCTGGTGCGATTTGTGTTGGCGTTTCGGCGGCGCCTGCATCAAGACGCTTGAAGGTGCTGCCCGCATTGGGCATGGAAAGCGGTTGCGAATTGCGACGCTTTGTCATGCATTCTTGCATTTCGCTTTCGAGATCCTTGGCTGTCTTGCCAAGTTCTGTTGCGGGCGTAAGCTGGAATGTGGCAGAAAGAATTGTTTCTGAAAGAAAATTGCTTTGCCCCCATTCGGCAGGCTCAGGGACCTTGGGCTCGCATTTTGCAAGTTCTTGAAAAATGCTATGGCGATAGGCAAAATTGCAATCTGCTGCGGCTCGCGTGTGCATATTGCCTGCGGCATCGATGCTTTCGACTTCAATGCAAGTCTGCGAAACATCTTGACCATAAGCGCCTGCGTTCATGTAAATCGCACCGCCGAGGCTCCCGGGAATGCCGGCGAGCTTGTGGATGCCTGCGAGTCCTTCGTTAATTGTGTAGCGGGCGAGGCGGGCAAGCGGCGTGGCGCCTTTAGCGCAAATCTTGCTGTTGCCAAGATCTGTGATTTCCGAGAAAAATTTACCGAGCTGAATAATGACGCCGTTGTATCCGCTGTCGGAGACGAGCAAGTTCGTGCCTTTGCCGAGAATGTAGTTCGGGAGCGCTTGCTCGTTTGCAAATGCGATTGCTTCTTTGATATCGCTTACGGATTCTGTTTTGACGAAATATCGTGCGGGACCGCCTACTTTAAAGGACGTGTGCTCGCTCATCGGTATATTTTCTTGAATAATCATGACGAAAATATATATATTCTTGGTGCAATGACAGAAGAGGAACTCAAACAATTTAAGGCTGCACTCTCGATTACGACGGTGGCTATGGATTTAGGTCTCCCGGTGGTGCGTGGCCGTTGTCGTTGCTTTTTCCCGACACGCCATGCGCATGGCGATAGAACTCCGTCCGTATCGTTTTCCGAAGAACGCGGAACATTCCGTTGCTGGGTCTGCGATGACGTTCGTGGTGATGTGATTTCGCTTGTGCAGTTTGTCAAGAATTGTTCATTCCTAGAAGCTCTGAACTGGCTCAAGGAAACGTATGGATTCCTGTTGCGTGGTGCTAAGCCTCAGGTGCAAAATCGCGTATCAACGACGAATCCTGCTTCTGCAACGGTGATGCCGAATCGAACTCCAGCTTCGAATGTGTCGCTTGAACAAAGCGCTGCACTTGTTGCGAAAACGGCGGTCCGTGATGCCGCTCTTGAATATCGCTCTCCTGAGCCTGCAAAAGAGCTTGTGAGCGAAGATGAACGCAAGAAGATTATCCTCTCGTTCTTGAAAATGTTGAGTCCTGTCGACAAAACGCCCGCGGCTGCATACCTTGCACGTCGCCGCATTTACAAGCCGATTTGGGACAAGATGCTTTTGCGCACGATTACGGATTATGGTGCGCTCAACAACGAGCTCAAGGAAACTTACGATTTGGAAGTACTCAAGTACGTGGGGCTTTTCAGCGAAAAAGGGAACTTGAGGTATTACAAGCATCCGCTATTTTTCCCGTATCTCGATACCAAACGCCGTTCGTTTTATTTCCAGGCGCGCGCGATTGATAGCACAGTTGTGCCGAAGGAGCTGAACTTGCGCGGGACGGTTCCGTTCCCGTACAATGTTTCCGCGCTTGATGAAAGGCCGGGCTGGGTTTACCTTTGCGAAGGCGTCGTCGATACGCTTACGTTTTTGGGGCAACGCATTGATGCGATTGGAATTCCAGGCGTGCGTTCTTTTAAGACAGAATGGCTCCCGCTGTTCAAGAACAAAAGCGTCGTGCTTTGTTTGGACAAGGACGAGGCGGGGCGCAGCGGTACGGAGTATTTGCAGACGGTTTTTGCGAATGCGAATATCCGCACGGTTGTGCTTGGTGATGGCGTAGATCAATTTGGCAAATTGTCGATGAAAGAAGGCGAAGACATCAACGATTGGTTTGGTGGGAAGAAGTGAACTAAGAAATAGTTCACTTCTTCTGTTTTTATTTTAATGTAAAATGTACTTCTTGCGGGCGGGGCCCCAGCTCGGAGTTGACGCCTCCGGCGTCAGCTGCTTCACTCGGTTATGCCGGTCTGCTAGCAGCCCGTCGCAACACTCGTTTTGCACGCTACTGCGAAGAAAATACCTTGGCCGACGCTTTATTCTCTCGACGATGACAGACTTTTTATTTTATCATTTGTTCTCGCTTTAAACGGATTCAATGCTTTTTGATTTGCTGAATAAAAATTATTATGATCCTAGCACTCTCTCAATTTCTTCTTCGGTGGTGATGCCGGATTCTACGAGCTTTCTTGCGTTTTCTTGCATGGTGGAGTCGGCGTAGGTGTTGTTGGGGAGTAACAATTCGCAGACGACTGTTCTGCCTTTGTATTGCTGTGTAGATTCACTAGATGCTGTTTTATCAAGCTTCCTTACGAGGCGCTGGGCGAACACGCCTAGCAAAGCTTCATCCAAGATTCCTTTTGGAACGCCTAGATCGAGAAGTCTCGCTGCCGCTGCTTTTGCGCTGTTCGTGTGCAATGTGCTCAAAACGAGATGCCCTGTCTGTGCGGCTTGTAATGCTATTTGTGCAGTCTCTGCATCGCGGATTTCTCCGACGAGAATCACGTCTGGATCCTGGCGCAAAATAGAACGCAATGCAACGGCGAACGTGAATCCGCATTTTCCGTTGACGGGAACCTGATTTGCTCCGCGGAGTTCGTATTCTATGGGGTCCTCAATTGTCGTGACGTTGATTTTTCGCTGGATGATTTCTCGGAGGCCAGCGTAAAGCGTAGTCGTCTTGCCGCTCCCTGTGGGCCCTGTAACGAGGAATAGCCCTTGCGGGGCGTTGAAAATTTTCCGAATCGCTTGGAGCGTTGTTTCGCTAAAATCAAGGCTGTCGAGCGTTTGTGCGGAATCGTTGGCGGGGAGCAATCGCAGTACGCATTTCTCGCCGTTGTTTACGGGAATGGTACTTAAGCGAACGTTTACCTTCTCATGAAAATCTTCAAAGGCGAAACTCCCGTCATGTGGCAAGCGGCGCTCCGTGATATCGACATTCGCCATGACCTTGAGACGAATCAATATAGGCTCGGCAAGCCATTGCGGGAATGTTCTGTATTCCGTTAAAAGCCCGTCAATGCGAAATCTTACACGTAGTGAATCTGCCAACGGTTCGAGGTGAATGTCGGTCGCTTTTTTCTGGAGTGCCTTGACAATAATGCTATCAACGAGATTTATAATCGGTTCTGATTCCCACGAAGAATTTCGTGAAATCTCGAGATGGTTGAGGTGCTGGAGCAAATCCTCGTCATCGATAGAATCGGCGTGGTTGTGCATGAGCCTGATTTCGGCAGGGGAGTGCTGCTCTGGGGTAATGCGTTGCTGTGTGACAAATCGGATCTTTTCGAGAAGGAATTCATCGTTTGCGTTCGGTACGGCAACTTTCAGGAGCGCGGCGCATTCCCCGGTGCTTTCAACAACTGCAATCCCGTTTTTCTGACACCATTTTTTGGACAAGTTTTTTGTATTCATCCCCGTAAAATACAAACAAAAATCTTGAAAAATCACCTTCATGCAAATTTTGCAACCAACCGTTTGCAAAGTGCCGTAAAGTCATCCTGACCAAAACGGCGAGACGTCATCCTGACACCGAAGGTGGAAGGATCCAGTAATTTCTTGTTGTGAAAAATCAAAGCTTAACTGGATCCTTCACTTCGCCCTTATGGGCTTTGTTCAGGATGACTCTGCATAAAAAAAGTCCCCCGGGGTGGGGGACTTTGCGGAGTTGTCTAATGAAACTTAATTATGCCTTGCTGAACTTTGCCTTGACTTTGTTGGCGCCTTTCTTGGCCTTGCTAAAGAGGGCGTTCGGGAGCCAGAAGAATGTCGGCACAAGGAACATGGTAAGCACTGCGGACACAATCAAGCCACCCACAGAGGCAATACCCATCGGCTGCGTCATGGCGGCGACGTTACCACCGAGAGCGAATGCGAGCGGGAGCTGGGCAATCACGGAGGCAAGCGTTGCAAGCATAATCGGCTGGAACTTGGCTTTCGCGGCTGTAAGCACTGCCGAGCGGCGGCCCATGCTTCCACTACGCAACAGGCGGTTTGCTTCGTCGAGCAAAAGAATTGCGTTGTTCACCACCACACCAATCAACATAACGATAGCCATGAGGGCGATCATGGAGAGCGCCTTGCCGGTAAAGATAAGGGCGAGGAGCACACCGATAGCACCCATCGGGATGGTCGTCATAATGATGAACGGCTGGGCAAAGCTTTCGAGGAGTGCGATGAGCAAAATGTAGGTGAGGAGGATTGCCATCACGATTGCCGTCATGAATTCCTTCTGCATGTCGTTCTGCATGTCGGCGTTACCACCGAAGCTGAACGAGATACCTTCTGGGAGTTCGTCCTTCATGCTGTTTGTAAGTTCCGTGAGTTTGCCCATGATTTCACCGGTCGTGTGGCCAGGGAGCAAGTTCATCGAAACGTCTACACGTCTCATCTTGCGCTTACGGTCAATACGTGTCGGACCAGCACCATCTTCGATGTGGAAGAGTTCGCTAGCACTTACGTAGCCCTTCGGTGTCTTGACAGGCAGGTCTTCGATGTCGGCATGGCTCTGTCTATCCTTTTCCATCAAGCGTACGTAAACGTCGTATTCTTCACCGTCTTCGGTGTACTGGCCTGCTTCGAAACCGTTCACTGCAATGTAGTTGTAGTTTGCGACTGTTTCAAGCGTTACGCCATAGTCGGCCATGGCGGCGCGGTTCGGGATCAAGCGGATTTCAGGCTTACCGGCTTCATAGCTCGTCTTGATATCCACGATGCCGTCAATCTTTTGCTGCACGCGGTCAAGGACGATTTGTGATGCCTTGATGACGGAGTCTGCATGGAGACCGCTCACTTCGAGCACCACGTCGCCGCTGGAGTTGTTCTGCATTTCAGAGGCGGAGGTGGATTTCACGGAAATGTAAGCGTCTGGAATGTTGGCGAGGTACGGACGGATGGAGTCGACGATTTCGTCCGTACTGCGATGTCTGCCCTTCCAGTTGGGATTGTTCTTCTTTTCCCAGTCCTTCAAAAGTCTAACACGCATGGTGGCCTGGTTTACGGTCGTAAAGCCGTTGGAACCACCCACGTTCATACTGTAGTGGACAATTTCAGGAATATCCTTGACGCGGGATTCAATAATACGAGCCACGCTATCGGTTGTCTCGATGTTTGTACCCACAGGCATTTCGAGCTTGATGCTCATCATGCCTTGGTCCTGTCTCGGGGTAAGTTCAACAGTCAAGTTGTTCTTGGCGAGGCCTGCCACAAGGAAGATGGCAGCGCCAAGAGCGAGAACCTGGACTATCACGCCCGGAATAGAAAGGCAGAATCCAAGCATCTTCAAGTAGACAAAGCGAACACCGTTCAAAGCCTTGGGGAAAAGTCCCAGCAGGCTTCCGATAATGCCCGGCTTTTTTTCAATGATGTTTCCATTTTCGTCTTTCTTTTTACCCTTGAACAAGTAAGCGGCCATAAGCGGTGTCAGCGTGAATGTCACGAGGAGCGACACGAACGTTGCAAACACCATGGTCATACCGAATGTTCTAAAGAAGATACCGACGATGGACTTCATGAATGCGATAGGCACGAACACGCAGACGTTGGTGAGCGTCGATGCCATGATGGCAATCATGATTTCAGAAGTGCCCTTGTAGGCGGCTTCCTTCGGATCAAGGCCTTGGTTCAGCTTGTTGTTGATGTTTTCAAGCACGACGATGGAGTTCGTCACCAACAGACCCACGGAACTTGAAAGAGCCATGAGGGACATCATGTTGATGCCAAAGCCTGCAAAGTACATGAGCGTGAATGCGCCAATCACGGAAATCGGCATCGTGAGAGCCGCGATAATCATCGTCGAGAATTTGCCGAGGAACAGGAGCAAGAGGCCTGCGGTAAGCGCAATAGCGATAATGATGTTCTGGATAACGTTATCGATAGATTCGTTCACAGCTTCGGACTTGTCGTAAATGAGCGTGAGCTTGAAGCCTTCCGGGAGAGTCTTGTTGACTTCTGCCATGCGCTTGAGCACGCCTCTGGAAACATCCACGACGTTTGCGTCGGAACGCTTCTTGATATCCAGTGCGACAGAGTTGATGCCGTTAAAGCGGGAAGTCGATGTAATTGTTTCGATGGTATCTTTCACGACGGCAATTTCAGAGAGCTTGACGACTCCCTTTTCCGTCGGAATTTCCATGTTGCGCATTTCATCGAGGTTCTTGAACTTACCTGCGGTACGCACAGACGTGTTCTTGTGCTTGCCGATAACTTCACCAATCGGGAGGTTAACGTTGGACATGCCGTAAAGGCCCATCATGGTGCCGATATCGACACCGCGGTCCATCATTTTTTCCTTGTCGACTTCGATGGCTATCTGGCGGGTTGTACCACCGAAAATATCAACGCTAGCAACACCGGAAACAGAAGTGAAGAGCGGTTCGATTTCGTCTTCGACTTTCTGGCGGAGTTCTGTAGAGTTTAGAGGACCGGTGAACGAGATTGCCATGATGGCAGCACCGTTAATATCGACCTTCGAAATAATCGGCGCCTGTACTGCATCCGGGAAGTCCGCAGAGGCGAGGTCCACCTTGGAACGCACGTCATTTGCGGCAACGTCCACGTTCACGCCCATGTTGAACATGGCGACGATAATGCCGTAGTTTTCCAAGCAGATGGACTGCACGTAGTCGATACCGTCCACGAGTTCCACCTGTTCTTCAATCGGCTTGATAATTGTGGTTTCGATTTCTTCAGGGTTTGCGCCCTTGTAAATGATGGTGGCCGTAACCACGGGGACTTCGAATTTCGGCATCAAGTCCACCACCATCATGGAATAGGTATAAAGACCGAACACCACCACGGTCAAGATGACCATGAGCATGGTGATTGGTTTGTAAATACTGGCTTTAATCATTGGCTATTCTCCAGTGTCGATTATTCGACAATCAGCACCTTGTCGCCGTCGTTCATGCGGTTCTGGCCTTCGACCATCACGACATCGCCTTCGTTAAGGCCATCCTTGATTTGGATGTCGGTCTTGGTCTGCACACCGAGTTGCACAATCTTGCGCTTGGCCTTGCCTTCGCTATCGACTGTCCAGACCGAGTTCACGCCATTGCTATAGACAATGGCTTCGACAGGGACTGTAACGCCTGTAACTTCACGGGCGTCAATCTTTGTGGTGAGGTACATGCCCGGGAGGAGTTTTTGACCCTTGTTCTTGAATGTGACTTCAACCGGGAAGAAGCGGGTTATCGGGTTTGCGGCGAGCGGAATGAGGCTTACTTCGCCCTGAAGCTTTTCGCCGTTGAGTTCGATTGTTGCCTTGGCGCCCTTCTTGAAGAAGCCGATTTCAGAGCTTGTGACGTTGAGCTTGAGGATTACTTTGTCGAGGTTTGCGATGGTGAACATGGCACCACCGACACCCGGAACTTCACCGACCTTGAACTTGACTTCGGTAATGGTGCCCGAAGACGGGGCGAGCACGAGCGTTGCACGGCGTGCGGTTTCCATCTGCATCTTGGCTACGTTAATCTGGGTTTCGAGCTGTTCTACATCCTGCAGAGAAACACCACCCTTGGCCTGAACTTCTTTCAAGCGGTTGAGGCTCTTTTCTTGCATGGCAATGTTTGCTTGAGCCTGTTGGTAAGCGGTGTTGTCGCCCGTAAAGACGAATTCAGCAAGGATCTGATCTTTTCTGACCTTGGAACCGACGCGGACATTGATCTTGGCAATCGGGTCACCGAGCTTGGCGGTTGCTGTCGTCTGCTGGCTACCTTCGATGGTGCCACTGAAGGCGCGGACGTCTGTGAGCTTGACTGTAGCAGCCTTCACGACGCGGGCTGGCTTGCCATTGACCTTCTGAATTTCTTCGATGGTCGAAACTTTCTTTTCGGACTTGGCGTCTTTCTTGGCGTCGCCACATCCAGCGAGGAGGAGCGACAGGGCTGAAATAGTAATGATTGATTTTGTAATGGTCTTCATGATTGTCTTCCTCTTAAATCTTAGTATTCACCAGTGGCCTTGAGCAATGCGTTATAGGCATTGTTCCAGTCAAGAACAGCCTTCATGTAGCCCAGCTTGGCCAAGCGAAGCTTCTGGCTTACGTCAAGAAGGTTGATTTGTGTTTCCGCACCGATTTGGTAGGCCGCTTCGGAGATTTCGTATCCGCGATTTGCCAAGTCTACCTGACGTTTTGAAATTTCGATTTGATTATGCGCGTCTTCCAAGTTGTTGACGCACGCCTCTATTTGCAGGCGGAATCCGCGTTCTGCAGTTTCTTTCATGAGTTGTGTGCTGCGAAGTTCTGATTTTGCTTGAACTACGGCTTCCTTGGTCTGCATGCCGTTGAAAAGGTTCATCGACAAATTTAAAGAAACGTACTTGTTGAGTTTGTCCCACTTCGGGGCATCCCATTCGGTAATCTTGTTTTGGTTGTTTGCGTATTTGAGGCCACCGAGCAAGGCGATTGTCGGTTTGTAACCGGCTTCTTCGATTTCGATATTTTTTTCTCTCATTTTTTCAGTGGCTTCGAGCTTTGCCAATTCCCTACGGCGCTTTTTCACGTTTGCCATAGCTGTATCCGGGTAAGGGAGGTTTGCTTCGGGCATGCGAAGTTCACCGACGAACTGTACTTCGGAATCCCAATCCAGTCCCATCTTGTTGAGAAGAGCGTTCTTGGCGAGGATACGCAATTTCTTTGTCTTTTCGAGATCGGAACGCTGGCTTTCCAACTCAAGTTGTGCGCGAATCATGTCGATTTCTTTACCAGATCCGCTTTGGAATTTCTGCGTGGCGATATTCAGATTTTCTTCGATCTGCTTGATGCCTTCTTCAGTGATTGCAATACTCGAATCCAGGAGGATCAAATTGTTGAAAAGGCTATCAACGTCGTAGCGTATACTAGACTTCTTGTCTTCGAGATTGACTTCTTCCATATGCTTGTAGGCTTTGGCGATATCGATTGCGGTACCGACCTTGCCTGCGGCATAGAGGACTTGGGTCAATGTGAGGCCAACACTGGACTGCCAGCGGTAGGCTTGGGACTTCATTCCATAAGTCATTCCGTCCAAAGCTGGGCCAATCACGTTTTGGTCAAAAGCGTTTGCTTTGGGGTGTCCGTCGTCGTCCACGCTGTTTGCCATATTTTTGGCAGCGTCCGTAATTGCGGATGTTTTTTTGACGTCGTCCAGTCCAAAAATACGGGTGACATTGGCACTAAGGTCAATAGAGGGGTATGCGTTACCATAGCCTGCATCAACTTGAGAAGAAGCCTTAATGAGGTCTTCTTCAGCGGTTTTGACATCCGGAGAGTTCTCAATGGCGGTCTGGACCGCTTCATCTCGGGTGTAGGTTTTTGCCGAGGCTGGTACAATCAGCCCTAAAGCGAGGGCAGAAAGGACTAAAAATTTCCTTGACATTCGTTCTCCTAATATATTAAGCTAGCCAAATGTAAAAAAAAAGCACCCTTTTCATAAGGGTGCTTTTTTCTGTTTTTGATGAAGCGCAAATATTGGGGATGAAGTGCATCCGAATTTGCGAATTTTTGCGAAATTTGGCGAAAATTACATCAAACCGGGGATTTTCATGCCGCCAGTGATGTCCGAAATGCTTGCCTGCTGGGCGTCGTCTTTCTTCTTGACGGCGGAGTTCACGGCTGCCATGATGAGGTCTTCGAGAGCTTCGACATCGTCCTTGTCAACTGCATCCGGATTGATCTTCACCATCGTGAGTACGCCCTTTCCGTTCATGGCGACCTTCACCATTCCGCCGCCGGCTTCGGCATCAAAGCTCTGTGCCTTGAGGTCGTTTTGTGCCTTAAGCATCTTGCTCTGCATTTTCTGAAGGTCCTTAAGCATCTTGCTCATGTCCATGAATATATCCTCGCTTTTTGAGTGTATTAAAAGTTGTTTTTATGCTTTATTGCTTTACCGCAGTTGTCATGCCCGCCTACGAGCGGGCATCTCCTTCTAGTGAAGTCTCGGGAGATTCCCGAACAAGTCGGGAATGACATTAAAGTGGGGGGCATTAAAGTCATTTTCCATTCGTAATTATAGAATTTTTATTTTTATGGATTCTATCACCACACTACGTTTCGTTCCAGGATGACGTTTTAATTGTCACCCTGGAGGGAGCTTGCGACCGATAGGGTCCATGATAATCTATGCGTCGCAATCCTCGTCGTCACATTGTGAAACGATGGCTGCTTTCTTGAGTTTCTTGGTGAAAACGAGTTCCGTTGCAAACATCTGCTGGAGCTTTGCAAGTCCCGGTTCCTTTTCCAGGTCGAGCTCGTATGGGCTCATCTTGGCGGCGCGCTGCTCGGCCAGTTCCGATTCGGTGAAGGCGCGGGTGCGGATGGAAAGCGCAATTTTTGTCTGCAGGCGGTCTTCCAAAATGCGTGTCACGCGTTCGACGTATTCGGGATGCTCCGTCATTTGGCGGTAGCCCCAGTTTTCGGCATTCTCGGTCGTGCCCGCGTAGGTAAGTGCAATCGGGAACGGATTCTGTTCGGGGTCGCCGGTTTCAAGCGTGGTGCCAGCAATGGCGGCGGAGAATACGTAGTCGCCGTCGTTAGCGATGTTGGAGAGGATGGAAGGCCATGCGGCGGCAATTTCGTAACGTGAAAAAGCCTGCACGCCACCCTGATCGTAGCCTGCAAACGGGTCATCATAAGACGCCTGGACTTCTTCCTGGGCGTCTATCATGGCGCTGACTTCAGTTACTTTTTTTTTTACCGCGTCGTTTTCGGCGCTTTTAGGATCGTTAATCGCTGCAAGAGCTTTTCGCAAATCGACCAGTCGGTCGAGCCAAGCCATTCGGGCGAAAGTCGTCTCGACGAGGAGGCGCGGGTTCGTGCTGTAGCGGAGCGTACCCTGCAAGTCGATAAGCATCTTGCTGATGCGGAGAATGTCACCGTTGGTGAGACTTTGTGCGCAGCTCTTGTACTTGGTGTAAAGCTCTTCGGTGATGTTGAGTGCGTCCGGCGTGAATGCGTCGAGGCGGGCGTAGAGCAAATTGCGGAGGAACTTGCCAAAGCCGTCGAGCAGCGGGATGAACTCGATACCGATTTTCACAGCGTCATCCACCATGCGGAAGCAACCCTTGATGTCGTGGTTTTCGATGGACTGGATGAGCGAGAAGAAAAGTTCTACAGGTGGGATGCCGAGGACGGAGCGGACGGATTCCGCGGTCATCTCGTTCCCGGTAAAGGCGTATGCCTGGTCAAAGTAGGTGAGGCCGTCACGCATGGAACCGTCGGCTTTTTCGGCAAAGATGTCGAGGGCTTCATCGGTGGCCTTGATGCCTTCCTGTTCGCAAATGTAGCGGAGGCGGCTGCGGATCTGGTCTACGGTCAGGCGCTTGAAGTCAAAACGTTGCACGCGGCTCAAAATCGTCTGCGGGACCTTGTTGACTTCGGTCGTTGCAAAGATGAAAATCACGTGGGACGGCGGTTCTTCGAGCGTCTTGAGGAGAGCGTTGAAGGCGCCTGTCGAGAGCATGTGGACTTCGTCGATGATGAAGATCTTGTACTTGCCGATGACGGGCGGGTACTGCACACGTTCAATCACATCGCGGATGTTGTCGACGCTGGTGTTAGAGGCCGCATCTATTTCATAGACGTCCATCGGGTTTCCGCCGGCGATATCCTTGCAGCTGTCGCACTGCCCACACGGGTGCAGCGGGTCATTGCCCTTGCAGTTGAGCGTGCGGGCGAGGATGCGGGCGCTAGTAGTCTTGCCCACACCACGGGTGCCGGTAAAAAGGAATGCATGATGGAGACGACCGCCCTGAATGGCGTTCTCAAGAGTCTTTGCGATATGTTCCTGACCGACCATATCGCTGAATGATTGCGGGCGCCACTTACGCGCCATTGCGATGTATGCCATGCTGTTTAATATAGTAAAGTAATCAGGATTTTTTAGTTAAGAGTTTCTAGTAACTAATAGCTATTGACTAAAGACTACGCCATCGGCGCTTAATTTTCGTATCTTTATAAATGTAATTAGTCAAATAGAGGTACTTATGAATTTTGATATGGCGCTTTTGATTTTGTGCTGGCAGACAGCCTGCCTTTCCCATGACTACGAAAATGAACCGCTTTTGCCGGGGGCGACTTCGGCAACGGAAGCGGAAAGTGCTGAACTCGACAAGATTCATGACGAAGTGACTCCGAACGCCAGTTGGGACGAATTCAATAGCCTCTATGCTGGCTTCAAATCGGCTAGCGAACGTACCAAGGCTTGCGTCAAGGCTCTTCAGTCGCAGTCCCGTGATTCAAAGGTTCTCGTGATAAACTGCATGGTCCGTATTGCGAATGCTTCGCACGAAGACTACAACAGGACTAATATATCGCCCGAAGAATATGAATTTATTAAGAATGTACGCGAACAGCTGGGGCTGGGCTAGTTAAAGTTAGTCTACCGAACCACTGGGTTAGGATAAGCTTATATTATTTTACTAGATTCTAAAAATCTTAAATAATTTCTCAATAATTTACAAAAAGGAGTTTGTATGAGAAAATTAAAGCTTGTTCTAGCTATGGCGATTGCTTGCGCTTTTTTGGTTGGGTGCGCAGCTCCGCGAGCTGTGATTGATGATTCTTGGACTAGCAAACCGACTAAGGTCAAGGTTGTGTTCACGGAACCGATTATCGCCAATCTTGATGATTTGCAGGATGACCTGCCGGATTATTACAATAAGTTCTCTGAATGGTACAAAACTGAATTAGAAAATAATTTGGGAGAACAGACTTCTGGTGTTCGCTATTCGGTACAGAAAATTTCTAGCGATAATATCAGAATTAATCCGGCTCCTCTAAATAACGAGAATATTAAAGTCCCGAGTGTGACAGAAATGAGTAATTCTGCGGATATCTATCTTGTGCTGGATGATATTTGGATTGGCAGAACTACGAAAATGTCGACATGCTCTAATGGAATGACGACTTATTCTTGCCCGCAAAACTACTTTACGGCAAAGGGCATATATGCTTATTATGATGTGAAGAGTGGCAAAAGAGTTGGCTATGGCGATTATGAGGCTAACTCCGGCTATTCGTTTGTCGTGTCGTTGAGCGACTGGGAAACCATCATGGAAAAAGCGGTTCGCATTGTCTTGAATAACACTCCGCTTGCAGAGTAGTTATTGTAATTACGAAAATGAAAAACGCTCCCGATGGGAGCGTTTTTTTGTGTAATTACGAGAAATTACTGTATGGGGCAAGCCCCAACCTCTTTGTTCAGGATGACGCAAAGCAATCGTTCGAGGATGATTGCTTTGCGGTGCAATCGCTACTAGCGGAGTACGATGTCGCCGTTTGCGACGAGCTTGTCGCGGAGCTTGTTGTGTGCCTTGTTGACTTCGTCGTCCGTGAGCGTACGGTCCATAGCCTGGTAAGTGAGGCTGTAAACCATGTTCTTCTTGCCTGCTTCAATCTTTTCACCTTCGTAGATGCTCTTGAGAGTAATCTTCGCGAGGTTCTTCGGGTTGAGAGCCTTGATGCGGGCGAGCACGTCTTCGTGAGTCATCGACTTTGCAACTTCGATAGAGATGTCGCGGGTCGAAGGCACCTGGCGGCTGAACGGCTGGAACACGATCTTCTTGTGGCTTTCATGTTCCATCTTGTCCATGTCGGCTTCCATCACGTAAGTCTCGTAGCTGATTTCGTTAGCCTTGAGGCAGTTCGGATGGAGTTCGCCCATCGTTCCAAGAACCGTGCCGTTGCAGACAATTTCGGCCTGCTTGCCCGGATGGAGGAATAGTTCTGGCTTTGCTGCGGCGCGGAATTCCACGACGAGGCCGAGGCGCTTGAAGAAGCTTTGGACAAAGCCCTTGAAGGCGGCAAAGTCAATCTGTTTTGGCTTGTCGTTGAGCGGATCGGTATCAAAGTTACCGGCGATGGTGAGGGCGACGAGGTTGGATTCGTCAAAGCCCGGATCGCGTTCGTCCTTGCGAGCGCGCTTGAACTGTCCCTTGGCAACTTCGAACAGACGAACAGAACCCGGACGGTTCTTTTCGTTTTCGGCAACAGCCTTGAGAAGATTCGGGAGGAGGCTCGTCGGCACAGCACCGAGTTCTTCGGAAAGCGGGTTCAAAAGGAGAGCCGGCTTGCTGCGACGGTCGTCACTTTCTGGGCCAAAGAGGGCTTCGGTGCGGGCCTTGCTTGTAAAGCGGAGGCTCAAGCATTCGTGGAGACCCATGGCAGAAAGCGTCTTGCGGATTTTGCGGTTCAAGACTTCAATCGGCGGGAGTTCGTTCGGCTGCATTGTGAACTTCGGCAGGCTGTACGGAATGTTGTCAAAGCCGACGAGACGAGCGATTTCTTCGATGAGATCGACTTCGCGTTCGAGGTCCGGGCGGAAACTCGGAATCTTGAACGTGATAGATTCGGCGTCCTTCTTCACGACTTCGAGAGCGATACCCGTGAGGTACTTTTCGACCTGGGCAGCTTCGAGCTTCATGCCGATGACTTTTTCGGCGCGGGCAATGCGGAGTGTGACGACGTTATTTTCTTTCTTGTGGTCTTCGCCGGTGTATTCGACGGAACCCTTGAGGATGCGGCCACCAGCGACTTCCTGGATCATGGCGCAAGCGTACTTGCTGTATTCGTCCTGCGTAGCAAAGTCAATTTCGCGCTCGAAGCGGTAGCTGGAGTCCGTAGAAATGCAGAGGCGCTTGGCTTGCTTGCGAATAACGGTGGGGTTGAACCAGGCGCTTTCGAGGAACACGTTCTTCGTGGCATCGACGATTTCGGATTCGACACCGCCCATCACGCCAGCGACGCAAGCCGGACGGTCACCATCGCAAATCACGAGGTCGTTTTCGATGAGTTCGTGTGCGGTGTGGTCGATCGTTTCAATATGCTCGCCCTTGACGGCGCGGCGGACCTTGATCTTGTTGCCGTGGAGCTGGTCCATATCAAAGCTGTGGAGCGGCTGACCAACGTCCATCAAGATGAAGTTCGTGATGTCGACGACGTTGTTGATGCTGTTCATGCCGACAGCGTGCAAAAGCTTAGTGAGCCATGCCGGGGACTTTTCAACCTTCACGTCCTTGATGACGCGACCCACATAGCGGGAGCAACCGCAACCCGGAACGACTTCAAGGCTGATGGCGGCGCTTGCGTCTTCGGAGTCTTCCTTGAGGGTGTAAGCGAGCGGCTTGAGCGGACGGTTAAACTTGGCAGCGAGTTCGCGTGCGACACCGCGGTGGCTGAGGGCGTCCGGGCGGTTCGGCGTGACGTTCAGTTCGAAGCAGACGTCGTACATGCCGAGGCTTACGAACGGCGTACCTGCCGGGATGGAATCGTCGAGAACCATGATTCCACCGTGGTCGTCAGAAAGACCGATTTCGTCTTCGGCGCAGATCATGCCGAAGCTTTCGACACCGCGAATCTTGGATTTCTTCATCTTGAGCTTGGTGCCATCAGGGAGCGGAAGTTCTGCGCCAATCGGGGCGAGCACAACCGTCTGGCCTGCAGCGACGTTCGGGGCTCCGCAAACAACCTGGATGGTGTTCGTGCCGTCGTTCACGGTAGTGATGTGCAAGTGATCGCTATCCGGGTGCGGATCGCAAGTGAGAACCTTTGCAACGAGCAACTTGTCATAGACCTTGCCCGGTTCTTCCATGCCTTCAACTTCGAGACCGATGGAGGTGAGCGCCTTTGCGACATCTTCCGCAGATTCCGGAAGGTCAACGTGACGTCTAAGCCAATTCAAAGAAACTTTCATTTTATTACCCTTTGTGGCTCGAAACTTGCAGTTTTTGTCCTTGCGGCTGGTGTCGCGGGGGTGTGCGAATTTCGTGCCTGCTTAAATTTTCGGCGGTAAATATAGAAAAAATGAAACTTGGATTAATATGTTTCGCAGTAGGGAATATCTTCAAAGGAAGCTGCAACTTCTTCTTTCTTGAAGTGATTGAACAATAGGACTTCGTTTTTCGAGAATAGTTCGTCGTTTTTCAGGAATGAAATGGCGATTTTGCAGAAGCCTTTTTGAGGGATTACGACCCCGTGTTTTTCTTTTAGGGTGAGCGTAGTTTCCGTGAGTCCGCAAGAAAATCTGTAATACTCTAAATCTGCTTTTCCAGGTTCAATGTAGGCCGAAAAGAGGTTGTCCTGTTCGCTAGTCCATGTGGGCTTGACGATGACTCTTTCTCCACCGAGCTTGATTTGCTGTTGGTATCCGCCACTGCAGAATCCGACTGGCTGACGGAATACGCCGATAACGCCGGATTTTTGTTCGAAGGTTTCTTTCTTGGAAACAGAAAGGGACTGCGCGCAAGATGTCATGAGAACGCATGCGCTTAGAATTCCAAGTAGCTTCAGGTATTTCATTTACTCCTCGTAAGGCTTTGTTGCTGTTAAAACTGGTTGGCCCGGCTTGCGAAAAATTCGAAATCTTCGGGCGTCGTGAGCTTGTCGTTTGCGGATTCGCCTTTCACGATATAGACGGGCTCGCCAAAGAATTCGAGGATGCTTGCTTCATCGGTTGGCGTGAAGTTCAGCGGTTCCTTCTCGATGCGGGTATAAAGGCTCTTGAGCAAATCGATGCGGGCTGCTTGCGGTGTCTGTGCAAGCCAAACTTTGTTGCGGTCAATGGTGCTTTCGACACGACCATCGCTTGCAATCTTGATGGTGTCGATTGCGGGCTTGGCAACGAGGCAACTTCCTTGATTGACGAGCGTTTCGCAGACATCGCGGATAATCTTTTCGCTAATGAACGGGCGTGCTACATCGTGGACGAGCACGTATTCAGCGCCGCTAGTGAGCGCGTTCACTCCGTTTTGCACGGACTGCCAGCGTTCTTTCCCGCCAACGACAATTCTTAGTTTGTTTAAATTATTCCCGTATCCGGTTCCAAATGCGGGACTCAAACGGCTAAAAATATCTTTTTCAAAGTAGTCTTTCCAATCGGCTGGGACGGCAATCACAACTTCAGCGATTTCTTCCATATTGAGGAAGGTTTCGAGGCTATATTGGTAAACCGGTTTTCCGCCAAGTTGCATCAATTGTTTGGGAATTGCCCCGCCCATGCGCTTGCCGAGGCCGCCTGCGGGGAGAACTGCTGCGAATTTTCCAAAAAGTAATGAATTAGACATATTTAAAAAATAGAAAGATTTGTGATTTAGGTCACCGTGTTTAAAATGTAAGAACTAAAAAGTTTTTTGAATGTAGAGAAAGTTTTTACCTTTGGCTTTGAGTGTGTATATGGGAGATAAAATGGATTTTAGAGAATTAAAACCCCGAAATCGAACCCGCATGGCTGTGGCTGCCTGCTTGGGTGGCTTTATTGGGGCGCATAATTTTTTGCTTTCGAACAGTGTTTCGGGAAGCATCAAAATTTATTTAACCCTTGTTGCCGTTATTGCTCCTCATCATGTCAGTTTAAGCCTTGCGGCTGTAAACCTTGCTTGGATTTTGTTTGATTTGTGGCAAATATGCTTTGTGAGCACTTTGCCAGAGATTCGTTTGGAAGGCAGTCGTAAAAAGGCGGTGGCTTTTGTGTTTACCTATATGGCTTTTGCGACTGCGCTTGCCGTCCTTTTATGCCAGCGCTATTTGTAGCGCCTATTTCTTGAAGCGGACTGCTGTGCCGTAGGCGATAATTTCTGCGGCATTAGCCATTAAGGCGCTTGTGGAATAGCGGACATTCACGATGGCGTCTGCTCCAATCATGGTGGCTTCGCTGATCATGCGCTCAGTTGCTTTTTGGCGTGCTTCGTTCATCATTTCGCTGTAGCCGCCGATTTCGCCACCGATAATAGTCTTGAGCCCGGCAAAGATATCACGGACAACGTTCTTCGAAAAAACGATACTCCCTTTGACAAGCTGGATCGTTTCGATTTCTTTGCCACTGATGTAGTCTGTGTTTACAATAATCATTTTTCCTCTTCATTTGCCTATTTTAAGACATTTGTCTGTTATAATATACACTTTTCAATTGTGAATGAACTTGTATATCGCAAAAACCCCTGCACTTTTAGGGTGCAGGGGTAAGGAGGGTTTGTTGAGGAGAGAATAGAATGAATTAGAAAGCGAAATAAATTCCCAAATGAGGTGTGAAATTGATTCCAGAGAATACGTAATCCAACTGTGTCACCTTGGAAGCTTTGTCGTGGTCTCTGGAGTAGCCACCGATTCCGAAGGCGTTGGTTGTTATATCAATTCCAGCGAGAATACCCATGGATCCTAGAACCTGATAGCCGATAATGATGTCTCCGCCAATGGTTGCATCAACATATATGGCGGCTGGCATAAATTTTTCATCCTCTATATAAGCTTTACCGTTAGCAAATTTTACATCGACGCCGCAAATGAAATGGAAGGCGACGATTAGATCGTTTGAAACCGGGGCAAAGCCCAACCCTAATTTCGCGTTGAGATCAAAACCTTTGAATTCGATTTTATCGTCGAAAAAGTCGTCTTTTAGGTCACCGGTAAAATAGCTTGCTCCTAAGCCAAATAATGTGGAATATCCACTTTCTTCGGTCTTGTAGCGAGTCCAACTGAGCTGGAATCCAAGGGAATTCCATTCATGTTTGTCGGATCGGACCTCCCAGGTTTCGGATTCGACGGGAAGATTAAAATTATAGCTATGAATCGTTTTGAGGTTGCGTAATTTTTGGCTAGGTGCTGGTGTCGCAACTTCTTGTGTTGTTGTTATTGTAGAATCCCCTTTTGGGGGGATTGCCGATCTTTCGGTAACTTGGGGAGTTTGCGCAAACAACGATGCGCAATACATAATAACAGAAATAGCCACAGTTTTGGAGAGCTTCGTAAACATATTTGCCTCCTTGGCTAAAATTGTGGTTTTATCATTGCTCCGTTTCTAAATATATCTCATTACTTACGAAAAACTTAAGAAAAGTTTATAGTCATATTCCAATGTAGAACGGTGGGGTAAAAAACGCATAAAACTTGACGGATTTCTGTAAATAGATTACTTTTTGTGCAGTAAAACAGATGTTCACTACAAGGCGGTTCGCATATGGAAAAAAGCCCGAAAAGCGAAAATGTTGAAAACTCCCTCGAATGGGAGCGTTCTCGCCTGGACAAGGAACAGCTTGAGGCGGTCGAGACGACCGAGGGCTATGTGCGCGTGGTGGCGGGTGCTGGGTCTGGCAAGACCCGGACGCTCACGCACCGCTATCTGTATCTCGTGAAGGAGATGGGCATTTCGCCTGCGAACATTCTCTGCGTGACGTTCACGAACAAGGCTGCTGCCGAAATGAAAAAGCGCATCCGCTCGATTCTGGGCGGCGACGACAGCGGCTACATTTCGACGTTTCACGGCTTTTGCGTGCAGTTCTTGCGAGAAGAAATCCACGTGCTGAATTACCCGAAGGAATTCATGATTCTGGACGAGGACGACCAAAAGTCGCTTTTGCGCAAGGCGTATGCGGATTTGGGATTCTCGCTCAAGGACTTGAAAATCAGCAGTGTCCTTGATTTTGTGGGTGGCCGCAAGGCGAATGATATTGGGTACGTGTCGCTGTTTGCGGAACACTTGGCGGATGAGGTGGGTGCATCGGCGGCCGGGAATGCGCCGGCGGTTGAAAACGAGAAACGCGAGCATCTGGTGGAGCTTGCGGACGAGGCTCCGGACAAGTGGATGGCGGTTTATTACCGCTATCTGTACGAGCAGAAGAAAAATTACGCGCTCGATTTTGACGATTTGATTCTGGTGACGCTATATATTCTAGAGAATTTCCCGGAAAAGCTCGACAAGTGGCGCAAGCGCATGATGTACGTGATGGTCGACGAGTACCAGGACATTGACGGTCAACAGTATCGTTTGGCGGATTTGCTTTCGAGCTACCACAAGAACCTGTTTGTTGTGGGCGACCCGGACCAGACGATTTATGGTTGGCGCGGTGCCGATATCAATCGTATTTTGGAATTTGACCAATTCCATAAAGGCACGAAGACGATTCTGTTGCAGAACAATTACCGCTCGACGCCGAGCATTTTGAAGGTGCCGGATGCGGTCATCAAGAATAACAAGTACCGAATCGAGAAGGTTTTGAAGCCGGTTCGTGCGGGTGGCAAGACGCCTGTTTTTTACCATGCAAAGAACACGCGCGAAGAAGCGAAATGGATTGTAGAACGCATCCAGAATGCGGTACAGAATTCTGTGAAAAACGGTGCGGGCGGCGTGCATTACAAGGATATAGCGGTCTTGTACCGTATGCATTCGCAGTCGCGTTCTGTCGAAGAGGCTCTGATGTCGGAGTCTATCCCTTATAAGGTTTATAGCGGTGTAGGCTTTTACCAGCGCAAGGAAATCAAGGATATCATTTGCTATTTGCGAATGCTTGTGTATGCCGATGATTTGTCGTTTATCCGGACGGTGAATACGCCCAAGCGCCAGTTCGGGCCGAAGAAAATGGCGATTTTGCAGGCGTTTGCGGATACGCGCAAGGTCGGACTTTACGAGGCTCTGCTTGAAATTGTGTACGAGGCGGGGCGCTTGAACGATGTGGCGCCTGATGTCACAACGCAGGCGGAACTTTCGTCGGTCGGCAATGACCATCGGAAAATCGATTTTGACTGCAAGGAATTCTTGTCGAGAAGCAACGTCGTTGAATACGTGAAGTTGATTGAAAAGTACCGTTCGCGTTATAAGGATATGCGCGTCTCGGAATTGCTTTCGAAGATGCTTCGCGAGACGAAGTACGAGGAAATGCTTCGCCTGGATGGCGATGAAGATCGCTTGGACAATCTCGCGGAACTCAAGCAGGGGATTCTTGAATTCGAGAATTACTACGAAGAAGATGCTTCGCTGGATGAGTATTTGCAAAACATCGTGCTGTTCACGAATGCCGATGAAGATGTGCAGGAAAAGGACCGCGTGCAGCTCATGACGATTCACAATGCGAAGGGATTGGAATTCCCGTACGTTTTTGTGTGCGGCTTGAACGAGGGCTTTTTCCCGGTAAAGCGCGTGCAGAACAAGATTCAGCTCGAAGAAGAGCGCAGACTTGCGTATGTGGCTTTCACGCGTGCCGAAAACGTACTTTGCCTGAGCGATGCCGAAGATGGCGTGGCGGGCGAGAGCGGGTCGCGTTATCCGTCGAGATTCTTGCTCGAAATGGACATGGGCGAGCTCGATGTGGCGCGTGGGTTCTCGGACGATTTGCTTTTGGCGGCACGGGCTTTTATTGCAGAAGCGGACCGCAATCGCGATTTGATGGGCGATTTTGATGAAGACGAAAGTCTTGGCTCGGTAAAGAAAGCGCCTACGGCAGAATTTGCGGTAGGCGATCGTGTCGTGCACAAGATTTTTGGGATCGGGACCGTTAGCGGTGTCGATAAAAAGAACTTCTGTTACGAAATTACTTTTGACAAGTTTGCGACCCCGCGCTCGATTCAGTTCGATTTCCCGCTATCGAAAGTGTAGAGGATAAATGTCGGCCCCGTAACAAGTACGGGGTGACAGGCTTCGCCTGCTTTTGTCATGCCGCACCCTGTTGCTGCATCGCCATTTTATCGTCTGCTTCTTTGGAAGTTGTTTTCAGGACGTTCAAAGCGCATCGGCTTGAGCTGCTTGATGACATCGCGGAGTTCCTTGGGGAGAGGGCAATCGAAAACTTTATGTTCGCCTTGCCAATCGAATTCCAGGCGGCAGCTGTGCAAGAATAAGCGGTTCAGACCGAACAGCTTTTTGACTTCGCGGTTGAGTGCGAAGTCGCCGTAACGTGTATCGCCAAGAAGCGGATGCCCGATGCTTGCGAAGTGGGCGCGAATCTGGTGCATGCGGCCTGTTTCGAGCTTGATTTTCACAAGATCGTAGCCTTCGTAATGCTGCTTGACGCGGTAATGCGTGATGGCCTTCTGTGCGTTTTCGTCATCTTGGCCGACGAGCATCTTGCTGCCCTTGGCGCTGTCTGTGCGCAGGAGCGATTCGCTGATGGTGCCGCGGTCTTTCTTGAGATTGCCTTTCACGAGCGCAAAGTAGAATTTGTCTACGACATGTTCACGAATCATGCGGGTGAAGTCGCGGAGCGTGTCGCCGTGGAGAGCGGCGATGATGAGGCCGGAAGTTTCTTGGTCGAGGCGGTGGGCGATGGTCGGCTTGAAATCGAGACCTTCGTTACGTCCCCATTCCCAGAGGTATTCCACGAGGCTTTCGCCTGGGCGCGTGCCGCTGCCCGGCTGGCTTGCGAGTCCCGAGGGTTTGTTCACAATCACGTAATCTTCGGTTTGCACGACGAGGTCGAGCTCGTGAGCGCCCCAGTGCGCCTGCTTTTCGGCACCTGTGAGGTGGCGGCCCCAGGTGGACTTGTTCTTGGCAAATCCTGTTGCGCTTTTGGCATCGGGGCGTTGCGGGGTGTCCCCGCTCGAAGGGGTAGCGGGAGCCGCTTCGGCGGCGGAAGCGAGGGGAAGGCTTTCCCCCTTTTTGTCGTCTTCGCTTACGGATTTGAAGTTCTCGTAAATGTTGACCACGTCGCCTTCGACGAGCATCTGGTTTGCCTTGCCGACAACGCCGTTTACACGGACTTTCTTTTTGCGGATGACTGCGAAGAACACCGAGAGTGATTCTTCGGGGAATGCCTTGCGGAGGAAACGGTCAAGGCGCATGTTTGCAAAATTGCGATCGATAGTACGTGTAATCATTTTTAGTTACTAGTTAATGGTTTACTTGCATTTTTTGGCGTAGTGTGCAAGTCGTACGCCGTCTGCGGCACTGGTGACGATTCCGCCTGCGTAGCCAGCTCCTTCGCCGAGGACGAATAGTCCTTGGGTGTTCACGCTTTCGAGAGTTTCGTTGTTGCGCGTGATGCGGAGCGGCGAGCTAGTGCGCGTTTCGGGGGCGACAATCAGGCCTTCGTTGATGAATCCTGGAATTTTGCGGTCAAAATTTTGGAAGCCTTCGGCGAGACTTTGGCATATCGTCTTGTCCATCCAATCCCACAGATTGCTTGGCACGAGCCCGCAAGGGTAGGTGGTTTTGGGGAGCGTTTTGTCTTCGCGGTGGGCGAGGAAGTTCTTGATCGTTTGCGCGGGAGCGGCGTAAACTTTTCCGCCGACGTTGTAGGCGTCTGTTTCGATTTTTCGTTGCAAGTCGAGACCGCCAAAAAGCGAACCGCTTGAAGGAATGTCAAAGCCTTCGGCGCCTGCAGTAATTGGGACGGCGATGGCTCCGTTAGCAAATGCGCCATTGCGGTGGCTGTAGCTCATGCCGTTTGTCGCAAGCGTTCCCGGTTCCGAGGCACATGGCACAAGGACTCCGCCGGGGCACATGCAAAAGCTATAGGCGCTTGAAGTCTTGTTGATTGTCGGCGTGGCGAGGAAATATTCGGCGGCTCCGGTGAGTCTTGTATCGACGTTCAGTCCGAGCTGTCGCATATTGATGAGCGATTGTGGGTGTTCGACGCGGACGCCCATGGCGAACGCCTTGCTTTCGAGAGTCACGCCGCGAGCGTGGAGCATCTCGTAAACGCTACGAGCGGAATGCCCAACTGCAAGGACCAGCGCTTCGCACGGTTGCCAATGCGATTCCGCGATCCCTGCGCCCGCACTTGTCATTCCCGCGCATGCGGGAATCTCCCTTAGCTTAATTGCGCAAATTCGCCCATCCTTAATTTCAATATCTTCAAGGCTTGTGTTGAAATGGATATGCCCGCCAAGTCGGACAATTTCGGCGCGGATTTGACGCAACATGAGTACAAGTTTGTCTGTACCAATGTGCGGCTTTGCAAACGTGACGACGCTTTCGTCAACGCCAAAGTCTACCATGTCCTTGAGCACGGTTTCGCTGAACAAGTTGCGACTGCGGGTGTTGAGCTTGCCATCACTGAATGCACCTGCTCCACCTTCACCAAATAGCACGTTACTGTAGGCGTTGAACTTGCGGTCTACAAAGAATTTGCGGATGTCGCGAAAACGTTCTTCAACTTGCTTACCTTGTTCGTAAATATCGACAGAGAACCCTTTGCGCAAAAGATGTAGCGCAGCCCAAAGACCGCTAGGCCCTGCTCCAATGACATCCACGTGGCTAGCCATCGCTACAGTGTCTTTTAACGGTTCAGCATCGAGGCTCTTGATCTCGCGTTTGGATTCGATGAGCCCGCGGGCGTTGTTCCCCGTAGCACGGACTTTGCGCTTTAGGTCGAAAACGACATTGTAGGACCAGTGCAAGTCGCCTTTGCGTCTGGAGTCCAGCGAAAAACGTTCGACTTCGAGATTGAAGATTTCTTCGGGGTTCACTCGGAGCGTCTTGGCGAGCGCAAGACGGACTTCGCCTTTTTTTTCAAGGGCGACAGCGAGTTCTCTGTAGCGATATGTAAACATGTATGCCACAAATTTAGAAATATGGCAAAAAAATAGTTTTTTGGACTTGAGATAGTGGTTTACATTTTTTTATAATTGTGAAAACCCTAAAAATGGTAGTGATATATGTTTAAAGTTGGTTTTGATAACGATGCTTATCTAAAAACTCAATCTGAAAAAATTCAAGAACGTATCTCTAAATTTGGTGGAAAACTTTATCTTGAATTTGGTGGAAAACTTTTTGATGACCATCATGCAAGTCGCGTTTTGCCGGGCTTTGCTCCTGACTCCAAAATCCGCATGCTCGAAAAGCTCAAGGATAAGGCCGAAGTCATCATCGCCATCAATGCTGGCGACATCGAAAAGAACAAGGTTCGTGGCGACCTCGGCATTACCTACGATCAAGACGTCCTTCGCCTGATTGACGCTTTCCGTGGTTATGGTCTTTACGTGAGCAGTGTGGTGCTGACTCGCTGGCAAGAACAGCCGAGCGCAGTTGCTTACCAGAAAAAGCTCGAAGGCCTCGGACTCAAGGTCTATCGCCATTATCCGATTGCTGGTTATCCGAGCAACATCCCGCTTGTGGTGAGCGATGATGGTTATGGCAAGAATGAATTTGTTGAAACTTCTCGCGAACTCGTGGTGGTGACCGCTCCGGGTCCGGGTAGTGGAAAGATGGCTGTCTGCCTCTCGCAAATTTATCATGAAAATAAGCGCGGTGTCAAGGCTGGCTATGCCAAGTTTGAAACGTTCCCGATTTGGAACATCCCGCTCAAGCACCCGGTCAACCTCGCGTATGAAGCTGCAACGGCCGACTTGAACGACGTGAACATGATTGACCCGTTCCACTTGGAAGCTTACGGCAAGACGACGATTAACTACAACCGTGACGTCGAAATCTTCCCGGTTCTGAACGCTCTCTTTACGCGCATCCTCGGTGAATCTCCGTACAAGAGCCCGACGGATATGGGGGTGAATATGGCTGGTAACTGCATCGTTGATGATGCTGCTGTTTGCGAAGCCGCCAATGCCGAAATCATCCGCCGTTACTACAATACTTTGTGCCAAGTCCGCAAGGGTAATGCCGATAAGGATCAAGTCTACAAGCTTGAACTTGTGATGGAACAGGCTCACATCAGCGCTAAGGACCGCAAGGTTGCTGTCGCTGCTGTTGCCAAGGCTGAAGAAACGAACGGTCCGGCTGTTGCTATTGAACTGAACGATGGCACGATCATCACGGGCAAGACTTCTTCGCTCCTCGGTGCATCTTCTGCTATGTTGCTCGATTCTCTCAAGCACTTGGCTGGCATTCCGGACGAAGTCCGCCTGCTTTCTCCGATGGTGATTGAACCGATTCAGAACCTCAAGACGATGCAGCTTGGTCACAAGAATCCGCGCTTGCACATGGACGAAGTCCTCGTGGCTCTCTCCGTTTGCGCTCTGACGGATTACAATGCAAAGATTGCGCTCGAAAAACTTCCGGAACTCCGCCATTGCGAAGTCCACTCCAGCGTGATTCTGTCGCAGGTTGACGTTGGTGTGTTCCGCCGCCTCGGTGTGAATTTGACATCTGAACCGAATTACCAGACGAGCAAGCTCTACCACGGGTAAAGAACGTCCGCTAATCGGCGCAATACTGCGTTGCTCGCCCCCTCACGTACGTTTTAGTACGCTACGGGGGACTCGCGCCTTGTCTTGCTTGATTATCAAACGTTCTTTGTTTCGCAAAGCAAAAACTTTACTAAAGATTATCGAGAAATCGGTAGTCTTTTTCTTTTTGTTTGTATATTTAAAAAGTAATTTGATTAGAAGGATGGGTTTGAATGGCTAATGGTAAAGTTTACGATGATGTTGAAGTTCACGATATGAACGATATGCATCGTGATAGGCGTAGTGTGAAAAAGGGGGATGAACAGAATAGCGCTCCTGTTGTCTGGAAAGCGCTTTCTGTAATTATTGCTATGCTTGCGGTGGTTTACGATTTGTCTCCGATTGATGCTGTTCCCGATACGATTCCGCTGTTTGGCTGGCTTGATGATGTTGGCTTTACGGTGATGGCCGCTCTCAATGCTTATCAGCAATTTGCCAAAGATCAGAATTCCATGGTTGTTCGCTTGGCAAAGTACGTCAAGTGGATGATGGTGGCTTTTGTTGTGCTTGCTGGCGTCGCCGTTGGCGGTCTTATAACGGCGATAATCGCACTCGTTACGCACTAATTATTGCATTGTCATTCCGGCCTTGAGCCGGAATCTCCATTAAGCAGCTTTCTTTGCTTGCATTCGATTCGTTTTCACAATTTCCTCCACGAAATATTGATGCACTCGTAAATCGCTATTGAGTTCTGGGTGGAACGAAATAGCGAGTTGATTCTTGTATCGCACGGCGACAATTTGATTTTGAACGGTCGCAAGAATTTGCACATCCTGGCTTGCGCGCTGTATGAGTGGGGCTCGGATGAATGTCATCGGGATTTTCCCGATTCCCTCAAAATTTTCTTCGGTGTAAAAACTCCCGAGCTGCCGACCGTAGGCATTGCGTTCTACAGTGACGGGCGTTGTCGCAAAATACGTATGACCGTCGTTGCTCAATTTCTCGGCAAGTAGAATCAATCCTGCGCAAGTGCCAAATGTCGGGAGTCCGCTTTCAATGCGTTCGCGTAAAGGCTCGAAAAGTCCGAGGTCGTGCAAAAGCTTTCCTTGTACGGTGCTTTCGCCTCCAGGGAGAATGAGTCCGTCGAAATCTTGTTCGAGGTCTCGCAACTGGCGGATTTCAAACGTTTCAATGCCGAGCTTCTCAAGGATCTGGCGGTGCTCGGCAAATGCACCTTGTACGGCGAGTACGCCGATTTTGGTGTGGTTGTTTGTTTTGTCTTCGCTCATTTACTTTCCTCTTTCTGCCATTAAAAGTGCAATTTCGTTTTCGTTGATGCCGACCATCGCTTCGCCTAAATCTTCGGAGAGCTTGGCAATGAGTTTGGCGTCCTTGTAGTTTGTGACGGCTTGCACGATCGCGGCGGCACGCTTGGCCGGATTGCCGGACTTGAAAATACCTGATCCGACGAACACGCCTTCGGCGCCGAGTTGCATCATGAGTGCTGCGTCGGCGGGCGTGGCAACGCCACCTGCAGCGAAGTTCACGACGGGGAGGCGCTTGTGTTCATGAACGTATTTCACGAGTTCGTACGAAACTTGCAATTCCTTGGCTCGGTTGAAAAGTTCGTCTTCGCGCATGGAGGTGATGCGTGCGATTTCCTGATTCATGAGGCGAATGTGACGGACTGCCTGTACGATGTCGCCGGTTCCTGGTTCGCCTTTGGTGCGGATCATGGAGGCCCCTTCTTCAATGCGACGGAGTGCTTCGCCAAGGTCACGGGCTCCGCAGACGAACGGCACTTTGAAATTGTGCTTGTTGATGTGGAAAACGTCATCGGCGGGGGAGAGCACTTCGCTTTCGTCGATATAGTCAATTTCGATGGCTTCGAGGAGTTGGGCTTCGACAAAGTGACCGATGCGGCACTTGGCCATCACGGGGATGGAAACGGCGTCTTGGATGCCTTTAATCATCTTGGGGTCGCTCATGCGGGAAACGCCACCGGCGGCACGGATATCGGCAGGGATGCGTTCAAGTGCCATGACTGCGGCGGCACCGGCTGCTTCGGCAATTTTTGCCTGTTCCGGGGTAGTCACATCCATAATGACTCCACCTTTAAGCATTTGGGCGAGATTCTTGTTGAGTTCGTAGCGATTTTCTGTAGACATTGGGTTCTCCTTGTTTTGAGTGTCATCCTGAGCGTGGTTCGACAGGCTCACCAACCTTAAAAGATCCCTGAGCTTGCCGAAGGGCTGCGTTAATGACTCTAGTGCTGTTTTTTTCTTGTTTTCGAGGCATAATTTACGCTTTTTATTGATATTATCAAATATTCAAATTTCTATTATTTTAATAGGTTCAGTTTAATGTCAGTTTGTGGTCAGTTTTTTCAAAAGGAAAGTTTGATAATGCAAGAACTTCGCATTGTAAAAACACTCGAAACGGTTCTCGTTCGTTATAATAACGATGTCATGCCCGATTTATTCGGGCATCGCCTTCTTGGTTTACAGAAAAGGATTTCCTAAATGCTCTCATACGACATTTCAAAAGCAGGTGATGACACTCTTTACCATTTCCTTTATCGTTCTATAAAGGACGATATTCTGTCGGGGCGTCTGGAGGCGGATGCGAAGCTTCCGTCGAAGCGTCCGTTTGCCAATGTGTTGGGCGTGAGCGTCGTGACGGTTGAAAATGCGTACGAGCAGCTTTTAGCCGAAGGCTTTATTTACTCTCTTCCGCGTAAGGGCTTTTTCGTTGCGGCGATTCAATCTAAAAATCCGCAAATCCAGCCCAAGCCCATTCACGCCAAGCAATCCCGTGAATCGCAACGCGTTGAACCGCCTAAGGCTCTACATTACATTGCAGACTTTGTCAATAATCAAGTAGATGCTTCGACGTTCCCGTTCTCGACGTGGGCAAAAATTACGCGAAAAGTCCTATGCGAACAGCAAAATGAGCTGCTGACGCGTTCGCCGAATTCTGGTGTCATCGCGCTCCGAAAAGCGATCGCCAAGATGCTTCTGGAGTTTCGCGGGATGCGCGTGGATCCAGAACAAATTGTCGTAGGCGCTGGAACGGATTGCCTTTACACTTGGCTTGTGCAACTATTGGGCTTTGATAAAAAGTACGGCGTCGAAGACCCCGGCTACAGTAAAATTTCTAAAATTTACCAAAAGCTTAATGTTGTTTGCAATTTTATCCCGCTTGATGAACATGGCGTTCGCATAGACCAGCTTGAAGAAACGTGTACCGATGTTGTTCATCTTTCGCCATCGCACCATTTCCCGACAGGCAAGGTGATGCCCGTGAGCCGTCGCTATGAACTTTTAAGCTGGGCTGCAAAATCTAGCAACCGCTACATCGTCGAAGACGAATACGATAGCGAGTTCCGCATGGTGGGCCGCCCGATACCTGCGTTGCAGAACATTGACGTGCAAGACAAGACGATTTATATAAATTCATTTTCTAAAACGCTTGCCTCTACGGTGCGCGTGGGTTACATGATTCTCCCGAAACCGCTTGCACAAAAATTTCACAAAGAGTTTTCGTTTTACACGTGCACTGTATCGAACCTTGAACAGTACGTACTCGCAAAATTCATCAGCGGCGGTCATTACGAAAAGCACATCAACCGTATGCGCAATTTTTACCGTCACCGTCGCGATATTCTGCTTGATATCATCCGTCGCAGTCCGCTTCATGACCGCGTTGAAATCGCTGAACAAGATGCAGGTTTGCATTTTATTCTAAAAGTGAAAACTACGCTTTCCGATGAAGAATTTTGCAATCGGGCTCTCGAAAAAGGCGTTCGCATCGGGGCACTTTCGGATTACTACACGATGGCCGAACCCTCACAACATGAATTTGTCATCAACTATTCCTCCGTGCCCGAAAAGCAAATGAAAAAGGCTGTTTTGCTGCTTGAAAAAATTGTGGAATGAGATTTTCTTGCTTTGTCACCCCGGATTTATTCTCTTTGACCACTTAGAACTTTGACGCTTTGCGTCAGCATCTTCGGCTCAATCATGACAGTCTGCAAGCAGCCTGTCGCGACACTCGCCTTGAATGCAACTAGTTCTTATGTGGTCATGATCCGCGAATGGGGACGGGATCGCCTTTTTAATTCCTCAAATTACTTATATTTACCTCAAATGTATGGGGAGGAGATGCTTATGAAAATGTTTGCAAAGTTTGTGCCGTTTATGCTAGTGACAGCTATGTCTGTCTTTACCGCCTGTGGTGGCGATTCTGGCAGCAATGCTGATTCAGAAGAACCTGTGTCCAGCAGCGCTGTGAAAAAATCCAGCAGCAGCAAGGCAAACTCCTCGTCGAGTAAGAAAGTTTCGTCTAGTTCAGCAAAGTCTTCTTCGTCTGCGAAAACATCCTCAAGTGCGAGCGGTGCTAAAGCTGTATACGACGAAAAAAACAATACCATGAAGGACCCTCGCGACAATAAGACCTATAAGACCGTGAAAATCGGTGACCAGGTCTGGATGGCGGAGAATTTGAACTATAATTCTGGCCTTAGCTATTGCTATGGCGAAGAACCTTCATACATGCAAAATAGTCACCCGGGATTATGCGGTACATACGGTCGCCTTTATAAGTGGGATGCCGCAACGGAAGTTTGCCCTGGCGGTTGGCACTTGCCCTCTAAGGACGAATTTGAAACCTTGATCCAAACAGTCGGCGGTAGCGGTAATGCGGGAATAAAGCTCAAGTCTGTTGATGGCTGGAAATTTGAGAAAAAAGAAACGGTCGGAACGGATGAGTATGGTTTTACGGCCCTCCCTGGAGGCTTCAGAAAGGAAGACGATTTGAGTGATTATGTCACTGAGAATATTGAATCGTACGATTTTATTGGCGACAAGACAGAGGCGTATTTCTGGAGCTCTACGGAAGATGTTGAAACATCGACTAGGCTGGATGGCAATAGGATTCTGGTTGATCACGCGTTCTGCATGTCTTTGGAGAATCGTTACGCAAAGGCTGATATTTGGGGTGAGCCAATGATCAATGCAATGTCCGTCCGTTGCATTTTGGATTCCAAAACTTCGTCTAATGAAAAGTCTAGCAGTAGCAAGGCAAACTCTTCTTCTAGCGCAAAGTCTTCTTCATCTGCGAAATCGGGGAGCTCTGTAGCTGTGCCCAAAGGCTGCAAAACTTCAACTAAAGATAATTGCGAGTATGGCGAATTGGTGGATGACCGCGACGGACAAACTTACAAGACTGTGAAAATCGGTGACCAGTGGTGGATGGCCCAGAACCTGAATTACAGGAGAGAGGCTAAATACAAAAACGATTATTGCTATTGTTACAATAATTCAAAAGATAAATGCGATAAGTTTGGGCGCTTATATGTATGGACTGCAGCTGCGGACGCTTGTCCCGAGGGATGGCATCTGCCATCCACAGCGGAATGGAAAACCTTGATTGACGCGGTGGGGGGCGAAGAAGTCGCTGGCATAACACTCAAGACGAGTGGATGGAATCGCGGTGGCGATGCGACTGATGCTTTCGGTTTTTCTGTGCTTCCTGCAGGTTATAGGGACTGGCTCTACCAAGACGATTATTACGAGGAGGGGTATCAAGCGTTGTTTTGGAGTTCTAATGAATATGAAAACAGTAGTGGATGCGTGTATTTTCAGAGTGTGTATGATGGTGCGAATATCCGCTCTGGAAACAAAGACGACGGCTATTCAGTCCGTTGCGTGATGGATGTCGAACCTGAAATTATAGAACCCCCGGTTATTATAGTGCCCGAGGCAAAAGCCTGCAAAACTGAAACTAAAGATGAATGCGAATATGGCACGCTAACGGACTCCCGTGACAAACAAACTTATAAAACCGTGAAGATAGGTTCGCAGATTTGGATGGCTGAGAATCTTAATTTTGAGACGGATAGTTCCTATTGCTTCAACGACTCCGCTAAGTACTGCTCCAAGTACGGTCGCCTTTACACTTGGGCCGCAGCAATGGACAGTGCTGGCGTATGGAGTGAAAACGGCAAAGGCTGCGGTTATCAAAAAAACGTGTACACCCACCTATCCAGTGCAGGGGGCGTGTCCCAGTGGCTGGCATTTGCCTACGAAGGCTGAATATGATACTTTGTTTGCCGCAATTGGCGGCTCCGAGACTGCAGGTGAAAAACTCAAATCAACTTCTGGTTGGTCTGAAGGCGGTAACGGTACGGATGATTATTCCTTTTCGGCGTCGCCTGCTGGATACAGGTTTATCAATGGAATATATCCCATTTACAGCGAGATTGGCTATCTCGGGGTTTTGTGGACGTCTACAGAGGCCGAAAGCGATGAGTGGTGCGATGAGACTTGCAGAAGAGTCGTCGCGTGCAATGTGTCTTTGACAAGCTTAAACGATGATTCATTTGTGGGCAACACGGGTAAGGACAATGCATTTCCAGTCCGCTGCGTCAAAAATTAGCAAGCCGAGTGTCGCGGGAAAGCTTGCTTTCCCATGACCGAGGCGAAGCGATTTGCACTACGAAGTAGTGCAAAGATTAGCAAATCGAGTGTCGCAGAAAAGCAAAAAAGGCCGCGTGCAATCGCGGTCTTTTTTATGAAATGTGTTACTGGATCCTTCGGGGATTTGCCCCTCAGGATGACACTGACAATTCGTCATTCTGAGCGCAGCGAAGAATCTAGTTACTTCACAGAAGCGGTCAGCAGCTTTGTAATCGCAGCGACGTATTCAGCGGGGTTCGGGAGCGGAGAACCTTCGGCAAGCAAAGCCTGACCGTAGAGTGCCTTCGGCCAATCGCCAAGATCTTCGTTCGCTTCGGCCTTCTTCTTGAGCATTTCGCAAATCGGGTGTGTCGGGTTGATTTCCAGAATGCGCTTGCTCTTCGGCAAGTTCTTCTGGCCCATCGCCTTCATCATGCGTTCCATCTGAGCGCTCATCGCATCTTCGCTCGTCACGAGGCAGCAAGGGCTATCCTTGAGGCGGCTAGACACGCGGACTTCCTTGATGTTTTCGTCCAAGACTTTTTGCAGGTTTTCGCAGAGGCCCTTGAAAATGCCCTTGTTTTCTTCTTCGGCCTTCTTTTCTTCTTCGGTCTTTTCGAAGTCCACATCGCCACGGGAAATGTCGTGGAACTTCTTGTCGCCGAATTCCGTGAGGCTAGACATCATGAATTCATCGATGCCGTCGCTCATAAGCAACACTTCGTAGCCCTTTGCCTTGAAGGCTTCGAGCATCGGGTTCGACTTGATGGCGTTCTTGTCGCCCACGAGGTAGTAGATTTCCTTCTGGCCTTCCGGCATGCGCTTCACGTATTCGTCGAGGCTAACGAGAGCGTCGCCTTCGGTCTTGGTGCTTTCGAAACGGAGCAACTTCTTGAGTTCGTCAAGATGTTCCCAGTTCATGTAGAAGCCTTCCTTCAAGACCATGCCGAGTTCACGCCACCAAGCGTTGTACTTAGCGACATCCTTGTCAGCCATGTTCTGCAAGGCGTCGAGCACCTTCTTGATCACGTGCTTGCGGATGTTCGTGATAATCTTGTTGTTCTGCAAAATTTCACGGGACACGTTCAGCGGCAAGTCTTCGGAATCGACCACGCCGCGCACAAAGCGCAACCATGGTGGCAGCAAGTCCTTGCAGTCGTCCATGATAAAGACTTTCTTCACGTAGAGCTTCAGACCGTGCAGAGCGTCGTTGTGCCAAATGTTGAACGGAGCCTTTGACGGAATGTACACAAGGCTCCAGAATTCTTGGGAACCTTCGGCGTGGCTGTGGCTCCAAGCGGCCGGTTCGTCGGCTTCGTGGCTGATGACGTTGTAGAAATCCTTGTACTGTTCTTCGGTGACTTCCTTTTCACTCTGGCGCCACAAAGCAGTTTTGTCGTTCAAACGTTCTTCGGGCTTTTCTTCGAGTTCGCCCTTGTCGTTCTTCTTTGCTTCCGGGTGGAAGTAAATGCCGTAGCTCACGAAACCGCTGTACTTCTGGACAATGTCCTTGATCTTCCATTCGCTAGCGAAATCTTCGGCGTCTTCGTCGTCCTTGAGGTAAAGCGTAATCTTGGTGCCCACCTTGTCGAGCGGGGCTTCTGAAATTTCGAAATCGCCCGTGCCTTCGGAGCTCCACAGGTAACCCTGCGTTTCGCCAGCCTTGAGCGTCAACACTTCAACCTTCTTCGCGACCATGAACACGGAGTAGAAACCCACACCGAACTGACCGATGAGATCGACGCTGCCCTTGTCGGCATCTTTCAAGTTCTTGATGAAGTTCTTGGTGCCGCTACGAGCAATCGTGCCCAAGCAGTTGATCAAGTCTTCCTTGTTCATGCCGATACCGTTGTCTTCGACAACGAGGCGCTTGCCTTCCTTGTTCACCGAAATATCGATGCGCAACTGAGTGCCCACCGGGAGGAGGCTGGAGTTCGAAAGCGAGAGGAAACGACGCTTGTCGAGTGCATCTGCTGCGTTAGAAACCAATTCGCGGAGGAAAATTTCCTTGTTGCTGTAAAGAGAATTGATCATCAAGTTCAGCATGTCGCGAACTTCGGTCTGGAACTCCATCTTTTCTGTTGCCATTTTAATCTCCTGTTAAATTTTTAAGCAATCCCGCAATTTTAATGTTTCAAATTGAAACCAAAGGGCGGTCTTGTTTTGTTTCCGCGCTAGTATATGCAAGAACCGTGCCAATTGAGACGAGCGACTAGAGACGAATGAACGGGTATGCGACTATGTCATGCCGGACACCGTTCCGGCATCGCCTTGTTTTATGGTTATTGTAAATGTGACTATAAATAGGATAATGAGGGGGGGGGAGGTATCCCCCTCGCTTCTGCCGCCAGCGGCATACGCTACCCCTACTGCGGGTCTCAAACGCCGACCCGCAACGCCCGGCTTATCGTTTTGACAACGTTCAAAAAGAGCCCTTATACCCCGGATAGACTACCATCATTTTGTCGATCGAAAGTTACGTACTTCAGTTTAAATATTTTGCCTGTAGTTTGTGTTATCACTTCATTTTTTTTGGTTTCATTTACATTAGCTTATTGTATATAAATTAAATAATGCCAAAAATGTATAAAAGATCCAATACTATTCCAAAAATTACGATGGCTACATACATATAAAACGATAATGGTTTTTCATTTTTTTTTACAATTGATCCAAGAAAGCCTGTTTCTTTTGTAACCAACATATCAATTAAAACATAAATAAACACAATAAGACCAAAATATTCCATTCTATCTCTCCACATTGGTATTATCTATAGGAACATTATATCGGGTATGTTTAAAGCGTTCAACGTAATCATTTCTGTAGGCATCTCGAAGTATTCAAGTTTTACCATCTCTCAAAAAAAACTCTATAAGACCTGCTTCTGAATATACCTTATTTTATGCGGTTCCGTGAGCTCGTGTAATCCAATAGTTGACAAAATAAACGATTTCGCAAACAACCGATTGCAAAATTTTCAAAGTTTCACTTTTGAAAAATTTTCCGTTGTAGATTAGAACCTTCAAACTTAATGGAGGTATTATTATGACACGAGATGAATTTTTCGCCATGGTCAAGGATCTTCACGAACATCCTGAACATTTGGCGGAATATCGAAAAAACTACATGAACGTTTATCCTTTCAGCGATGGCATTTTTAAGATGCTCATGGCAAACGAAGCAAAGCCCGAGCGCACGGTAAAATTTCTGAACGCCATGCTGGATTTGAACGGAGAAAATGCCATTAAATCTTTTACCTTTGGAGTTCCCGAGAATCCCGGAGTTCTTAATGACAAGACTGCGATTTTCGACATATACGGAACTACAGAAGCGGGCAATCCAGTTCTTATTGACGTTCAGCAGAATTTCAACACCCTTTTTGTCGATAGGCTTATCTACTACACGTCACGTGTGATTTCGAGAACCGTCAAAAAATCGCAAGATTATAACTTGCCGCACATCTACGTGCTTTCGATTTTGACCGAAAACCAGTTCCCATTGGAGAGAAATACTTACCTGCACCATTCCCAACTCGCACGAAATCGCCATTTCTTTTATGAAAAATTGGATGTTTATTTCGTGGAAGTGGAAAAATTTTTTGCAATTGATGATCGAACGGAGCCCGAACAGCGGGAAACAACAAATAGGGCGGAAATGCTTCGAATTTTCCGAGCTGTTCTCGAAGAAAAGGAGATTCCTGCAGAAAAACTGACTAGACTTCTTGACAAGGATTTTGTCAAAGATGTATCTTTGACTGGGTACACAGATGAAACTCTTTTGAATGAGGTTGACGGAATGACGAATTTACTTTACGAGAAACAAGGGGCTTACCTGCAAGGGAAAGATGATCGAGGTCGTGAAGATGCTCAACTTATGGTCGATTCCGGTATTCTGACTCCTGAAAAAGCTGCGGAGCTCTTCAAAGTTCGTAAAGAAGACATTCATCCTAGAAATGGCAAATAAAGAGTCTTGCTTAACAAGTTTCTTTTGAATACCAAATTTTTTCTAAAACAAAAACGCCCGCTCACAATCTAGTGAACGGGCACTTTGCATATAAAGTCTATTACAGCAAAATCAATCCGAGAATGCCGACCGCCCAGACGTACCAGGCAAAGTGCTGGAACTTGCCCTTTTGGACAAAGTTCATGAGCCACTTGAGGGCGATGATTCCAAAGACAAATGCGACAATCATGCCGACCAAAAGTTCCGGGGTGAATCCGCCGGCGTCAACGCATTTCAATGCCTTTTCTGGATCGAGAATCATTTTTTCGGGAGTCATGCTCTGGCACTTAATCCACTTGATGCAATCAAGGAGGGCTGCGCCGCCAACGGCCGGAATGCTCATGAGGAAACTGAATTCGCCGGCGTACTTGCGGTTCACGCCCATGAACATCATGGCGCTGATGGTCGAACCGCTACGGCTGATGCCCGGGATGCAGGCGATGCCCTGTACGGTGCCGGTCACGAGTGCGCGCCACCAGTTCATCTTGACGCCTTCGTTATTCGGGTGCTTGGCGCCGGTCGGGCCCCACTGCGATGTGAAAAGCAAAAGACCGGTGAAAAGTTCTGCAACGCAGACTGCGCGCGGGTTTTCAAACAGGCTTTCAAGTGCGTCCTTGAAGCCGAGGCCGATCATGGCTGTCGGGATGCTTGCAAGAATGATGTAGCCTGCTTCGCGGAGCTGGTCGCGGTCACGGCGGAGGCATCCGACGATGATGTCCGTAATCTTCTTGTGGAACACCACGAAGATTGAAAGCAGTGTGCCTGCGTGGAGCATGATGTCGAAGAACATGCCCGCTTCGTTCATGTTTAAAAGTTCGTGCCCGAGCACTAAATGGCCGGAGCTGGAGATGGGGAGGAATTCGGCGAGGCCCTGCAACAGGCCGAGAATGATAGATTCGAACATAGTAAGGTAAATGTAGTAAATTAGTTGGCTGAACTATTACTATCTTCACAACCATGTGCAAGCGTTTTCTCCTTTGTTTTCATGATTTTAGCGTCTGGAACTACCAGAAAGTGACCCCGATTCTTGAAGAACTCAAGGAATTGGTTGGAGGCCCTTTTAGCTTACTCGTGATTCCAGATACGGAAAACGCTACGGACGAAGCTGTTGAAAATTTCCGCGTGGCTCTCGTGAAGCTTAAGTCCGAAGGTTTTGAACTTGCACTGCATGGCTTTAAGCACAAGGCAGAATTCAGCCAGGGCCGCAGCTATGCGGGGCTTGTGGGCATGAACCTCACGGGTGGCGAGGCTGAATTCGCGGGGCTTTCCGAGTACGAATCGAGCCGCCTTTTGCAAGCGGCTCTAGATTCTTGGAAAAAACTATTCGCAGATGAAAACGGAAATGCGGATGCGCCAATTGCGTTTGTTCCGCCAACGTGGTTTAGTAACAAATTCTTGCCGGGTCAAGTCCGTGCAGAAAAAATGTTGTACGAAGACCGTTTTTCGCTTACGACTGCCGAAGGTGTCCGCTATGCATCGCCAGTGGCGAGCTTTGCAGGCATCCCGAAGTCAACGGAAAAGGCTGCGTTTGTCTATGCCGAAGGCATTTTGAAGATCCCGTTCGGCGTACCGCGTATTGCCGTCCATCCGGTGGATTTCCCGCGCCTGAACGACAAAATTCGTGACCTCATCCGTCTTGCGCTCGGCTGCAAGCGCCGCCTCACGCTTTATCGTGATCTTTAAAATCCCGGAACGGCAATCTCTTTTTTGATTTTGCGCTTGGACTCGTCCGTGATTTCAAGCGTAATTGTTTCGCCTGCATCGGGGAGTGCATCACCAAGGATGATGATTTCTCTCGGTTCAGAATCGTATTCGGCGGCAATCCATTTCTTGCCGTGTTTAACGGTGATTGCGTTTCCGTCTGGAATTCCTGCATATTTAGAATAAAGTGGAATTTTGAGAGCGGATTGGTACATGCCTCCGACGAGCGTTTCTGCCCAATAGGGGAATCCGAGCGAAATACCGTCTTCATCTGAAATGTTGGCGAGATCTCTAAGTTCGTTTGTCGTAGCGCAACGGTTCTTACCTCCGGTCTGCTTTTCGAAGTAGAACCAACGGCGAGTTGTTTCACCAAGCCAGTAAAGTGGTGCTGGATTGTCTTCGTTTTCAATACAAACGTTCCACTTGCCATAGAATTGCAATCCCTTCGGATGGAATTCGTAAAAATCAACGCTGTCGGTCTGGTTGCGTGTAACGGCGAGGACTCGTTGTGATGTGTCGCCGACAACCGGAATACCCGAAATTTTCTGTGAAATTTTAACGTTGCCTACTTTAGTATACCAGTTGATGCTGGTTTTGTATTTGCCATAGGGGTAAATCGAAATAAGTTCATTTAAGCTGCGTCCGGTACCTGTGGCGGCGGCATCTGCGCTATATCGGATGAATCTTGTTTCGGGGAACGTCTCGACGATTTTTCCAATCGGGAGCGGCTTGTTGTGGTCAAATATTTTGCAGAGGTCGTTGTTGATCACTTGCTCATCTTTATTCAGGGCTGTGAATTTGTATCCAGATTCGCAACGATAAATGTCAAGCATGCTCTTGCTCAAGAAAGTGTATAGCGGAGTGTTCTGGTATTGCGTGAGGACAAGTTTTCCGTTATCCTTGCAGGACTGATGGAAGTTGAATTCGCGCTTGATGATGTGTCCGCTAAAGTCTTCGATTTCGAGCCTGTATGTGGAGATGGGACCAAGCTTTGCGTTAATGTAATGCCAGTCGCCTGCAGTGTCGGCTTCTTCGGCCCAAAGGAGCTCGTTGCGGATATCGATCATCTTTTTATAGCTGAGGGTATCCATAACTTTGCTGTAAATTTTTTCGTCGTAGCGCCACATTTCCAAACGGCGGATGGCCATTGGGTTTTCCTTGGGCTCACGGCTATAGTCGGCAATCTTGATGGCCATGGACAAGTTAAACTCGTTTTTGACGGGCGTTTCAACGCAGCCGTTACGGAGAGAGTTGTCTGTAGTGAGGGCAAGTTCATTGCCTTGCCATACGGCAACTCCGAAAATTTGCGGTGCGATGGTGTCGAGGCATTTGACGCCGAGCTGACATGGCGAAGTGATGTCGTCTTTGTTCAGGCGGACTTCAAGATGCAAATGGGGATTCCCGATGCCGGTACTTCCCGCGAATGTGAGTGTGTCGCCTTTGCGGAATCTGGTGTTCGGCTTGATGGAAATGTCGTTACTCTTGGTGGCGTACTGCTTTTGCTTGATCTGGTCTTCTATGGCAGGCGTGAAGCTGCTTTGGTGGGCGAATACCCAGGTCTTGCCGCTTTCTCCTTCGAAGAACATGACTTTACCATAACCGAATGGCGAAGTCTTGATTTCTCTGACATAACCATTTTCTGGAGCGTAGATGGGCCAGCCTTCTTCCATTTGCGTGGAGTAGTCGATGCCGGCATGGTAACGCGTGCCGCGATTTTCACCAAACGAGGATGTCAAATAAGCATCGCGTTTGAAAGGATCATACGAAAAAGGTTCTACGTACGATTCGGAAATCAGTTCCGGTGGTGGGGCGGCTTTTTCTGAAAAATCCGTGTTGTCAAGCTTTGCTCCTCTTTGAACTGCAATGCAGTCCTCATAGGCGAATGCGTCCATCTTGGATGCGTCGCAGACGGTGTTTGAACCTGTGCCGGCAAAGCTAAAAGCACACCCGGCGGAGAGTAAGAGTGACGAAATTTTTGTAAGCCTGACCATAGTGTTGAATAAAATACAAAAATATTATTTTATAATAACGTATGCAGCGGGAAAAGAGGGGCCTTTTTCCCTATAATTATCGTGGGGGTTGTTTTTTCAATGTATTTAATTTGGCTATAACTGGAAAAAGATTTTGTACAAAAAGAAAAGACCCGCTTTCTAGCGAGTCTTTTTAGTGGAGCTAAGGAGAGTCGAACTCCTGACCTCCTGCATGCCATGCAGGCGCTCTACCAACTGAGCTATAACCCCGAGGACGCGCACAAATATAGAATGAGTTGTTGTGCGTGTCAAGGGTACATTTTGAAAAAACTGAATTTTTTTCAAAATTGTTTTAAAAAAAGAGATCCCCGCTCGGAGGCGGGGATGACATCGCGTAAAGACCGGCTTTTTGTCTATTAAGCCTTTTCGATCGTGACGGATTCGATGATTACGTCGTCGTACGGGCGGTCCATACGGTCGGTATTGACACCGGCGATCTTGTCGAGCACATCGAAGCCTTCGTAGAGCTGGCCGAATACGGAGTAACCGTCAGCCGGGCCCGGACCGCACTGTTCGTGGTCGAGGAAGTGGACGTTGTTGCCGTGAACGATGAAGAACTGGCTGCCGATAGAGTGCGGCATGGAAGTCTTTGCCCAGCTGAGAGCGCCGCGGACGTGGGTGAGACGGCTGTCGTACTTGTCGCCGATGGTAGAGCCCGGACCCTTGGCGGCGTGGCCACCGGTACCGTTTCTACGGGTGAAGTCGCCACCCTGGATCATGAAGTCCTTGATGATGCGGTGGAACGGAGCGCCGTCGTACTTGCCCTGTTTTGCAAGTTCAATGAAGTTTGTTGCACATTCGCCGACGATTTCTTCGAAAAGGCGGAGTTTCATGGTGCCATGGTTGGTTTTCATGATGGCGATGGTTTCGCCTGCCTGCGGTTTGTCTAACTGATTAAATGCCATTTGGGGCTCCTGTAACTAGTGTTTTTTTGCCTATATATATAAAATTAAGGGGGTGTTTTACAACTCGCAGAGGCAAATAGCCCCTAAAAAAACTACATTCACCTAAAAATATGGTCAGGAAATTAATAGACTGAAGACTAACGATTAATAACTAAGACTGTTTTATGAACGATAACTGCAAAAAAGTAAGCGAGCTTCTTACAGCGCAGACGATGGAATTTGCGCTAGACGAGATGGCGGCGAAGATTGCGAAGATGCATCCGTCCGCTGACAACATGATTGTGCTCGGCATGGCTAGCCGCGGTATTCCGCTGGCAAAAAAGCTCACCGAACGTCTTTCTCAGAAATTTGGCAAGCCCATCGAAATGGGTAGCCTCGATGCCACGTACTACCGTGACGACTTCCACTACCGCAAGAAGGTGGCGACAGAAATGCGCTTTACCGAAATGCCGGCCTCGGTAGAAGGCAAGACGGTCATCCTCGTGGATGACGTGCTTTACACGGGCCGTTCGGCTTTGGCTGCTATGCGTTCCATCTTGGACCTTGGCCGTCCTGCTGCAATCCGCCTTTGCGTGCTCGTGGACCGCGGACATCGTGAACTTCCGATTGCTCCGGATTGTGTGGGGCTTACGGTCGAAACCGCTAGGAATCAGGAAGTCCGCGTGGCGATTGAACCTATTGATAAAGAAAATTCCGTTTATCTTGTAGAAGTGGAGGCGTAAAGTGAGCGCTTTGGAAATTAAACACCTGTTTGGACTTCGTGGAGTGTCCAAGCATGATATCCGCTTGATTCTGGACCATGCAAAACAGTTCCGCGAAATTCTCGAACGCCCGGTCAAGAAGGTGCCGAGCCTCCGGGGCATGACGGTCGTGAACTTGTTCTTCGAGAACAGCACCCGTACGCGCACCAGCTTTGAACTTGCCGAAAAGCGCCTCTCCGCCGATACGGTGAACTTTGCAAGCTCGAATTCCAGCGTCAAGAAGGGTGAAACGCTCGTCGATACGCTTAGGAACATCGAAGCCATGAAGATTGATATCGTGGTCGTCCGTCACAAGGGGACGGGCGTGCCGAAGTTCCTTGCGGACAACAGCAAGGCCATCATCGTGAATGCTGGCGACGGTGCGCACGAACACCCGACGCAGGCTCTCCTCGACATGCTGACGATCGAAGAAAAGCTAGGAACGCTCGAAGGCAAGAACGTCACGATCATTGGCGATATCCGCCACAGCCGTGTCGCCCGCAGTAACCTCTGGGGCATGTCCACGATGGGCGCTCACGTGACGCTCTGCGGACCTTCGACGCTTGTACCGCGCAATACGGACCTCATGAACCACGTGACGTGGGAACCGGACGTGAAGAAGGCTGTTGCCAATGCCGACGCCATCATCGCTCTCCGCTTGCAGAAAGAACGCATGGATGACGCTCTCCTCCCGAGCATGCGTGAATACCGCAATACGTTCGGCATCACGGAAGAACTCCTCGAATGCGCTAAGGACAAGGTCATCATCATGCACCCGGGTCCAATCAACCGCGGCGTGGAACTCGATTCCGATATCGCCGATGGCGAACATTCTGTAATTCTTGATCAGGTGACCAACGGTGTCGCCGTCCGTATGGCCGTTCTCTTCCTTTTGGCTGGAGGTCGCAACAATGAAAATGCGTAAACCTTGTAAGGGTCGTCTTGTGAATGTCGTTCTGAAAAATGCAAAGTTCTGGAACGGCAAGTCTTTTGAACTTCAGAACGAAGTTCGCCTGAACGCTTGCGAAACGTCCGAAACGGTTGAATTTGACTGCAACGGTGCGCTTGTGATGCCGGCCCTCTTTGGCCTTGGCCTTGACTTTATGGAACCGCTCCGCGATGACGTCTATACGTTTGCCGATGGCTTTGATGCCATGCGCAAGGGCGGTTTTTACGGTGGCCTTTACGAAAGTGCCGCAAACCCGATTGACGATGCCGACAAGTTCACTGCAATGGTGAACCGCTTCAAGTCCGAAGAACGCGGCGAAGAAGCTTTCGATATCAAGTTCCTCGGTGCCTACAGCAAGGGCTTTGGCACGGATAGCTTGGCCGAAATGGTCGAACTTGCCGAAGCAGGTGTCGCTGGTTTTGGCGACGGTAATGGCGTAATCCCGCACTCCCGCTTCCTCCGCCTCGCTATGGAATACGGCAAGATGACGGGCAAGCGCTTCTTCTTCCAGCCGATGGACAAGACGCTCCGTCACAGCGGTTGCGTTCACGAAGGCGCCTACTCCGACATGCTCGGCATGAAGGGCATTCCGCGCATTGCCGAAACGATTGCTGCCTACACGGTTCTCGAAACGGCTCGATTCCTCCAGGTGCCGGTACACTTCAAGCAAGTCACCTGCGGTGAAACTCTTGAACTTGTCCGTAACGCTCGCAAGAACGGTATCGATGTCACTTGCGATGTGAACTTGTACCACTTGCTGCTCGACGATTCTTGCCTCGAAACGCTCGACTCCGCATACCACATTCTCCCGCCGATCCGCTCGGCTGCAGACCGCGAGGCCTTGTGGCAGGGAATTGTCGATGGAACGGTCAATGCCATCAGCGTGAACCACACGCCGGTGCTCCGTCAGGATACGGTCGTGAACTTCGAAGACTCCGTGCCGGGCGCACTTTCTCTGGAAGTGGCTCTCCCTGCCATTTGGAACAAGCTTGTTGCCAAGGTGGGCGAGGCTCGTGCCATCGAACTTTTGTCGACGGCTCCTGCTCGCTTGGCTGGTGCCGAATCTGCCGGCGAAAGCGTGGTGGTGTTTGCTCCGGAAAAGACGCACAAGGTTCTCGAAAGCGACTTTGCAGGCCACGTCTGCAATTCTCCGCTTACAGGTAAGGAACTCCCGTCGTCCATCCTCGCAAGCTATATCAACGGTGTATGGACTGAGCTGTAGTGAGGTCTGATGCCTAGCGAGCTTCAAGAAGTTTGGGATTTTTTCCAGAAATACATTCTTCCGGTTCTTCCGTTTGTAGCGCTTGTGCTGATTGAAATGCAGCTGATGTACTACCGTCGCGAAAATGAAGTGATGTTTGGTACAGATGCGTTCAACGAGAAGATCAAGGCGTTTGAGTTTACGCCCAAGGAAGTGCGTACTCTAGAAAAGCTGGTTCGTTCGTCCAAGTTCGAAAACAAGGACGCCGTGCTCAATTCTTCTGGACTCTTTGAAGCTGCCGTATCGGAATTTTATCGCATCCGTAATGTATTCTCTGTCCGCGATGAGACGCTTGAAGCGATTGCCGGCCTCCGGCGCAAGATGGACTTTACAGGTTCGAATCCCTTGTCCATGGTCTGCTCGACTAGGCAGTTCAATATTGGGGATAAGGTAGACTTGGAATTCGAGAATGGTCAGTCGTTTAAGCGTGCTTCGATATTCGAACGTACCGAAAAGGTTTGGAGCGTAAAGATTGACGGCTCTGTCGTTAATGCCAAGGCGCTGCAAGGCTCTCATGCGCTCATCCGCTGGACCCGTATGAATGACGCCGTATATTCAATACGGATGTCTGTTTTTGCTGCAACTCCAGACAAAGTTGTCTTTACCCACAGTGATAAACTCGATAAGGAACAGCTGCGTAAGTGGGTTCGTCAAGTTGTTGATTTCCCGGTGACGGCGACATTCCCGAACGGCGAGGTTCACTCGGGCATGCTTTATGACTTGTCTGCTGGTGGTATTCTGCTTGGCCTTACCGAAGACGTGAAACCGGACCAGCAGTTCTCCATTTCTTTTGAACTTCCGACGTTTGGCGTACAGAATGTGGATGTCAAGGTTTTGAACAATCTGGGGCACCGAAACCCCAATTTCCCCTTGTACAATTCCATCGCTGCCGTATTTACGGGCTCGTATGCCTGGACTCAGGAGCGTGTTCTTCAGTACATTTTTGAGGCAACCCGTAAGGCGAACCCGAAAAAAACGGAGTCAAATGGCGTAAATCGCGTAACAACTTAGATTTATGTGATTTAGAGTTGATTTTTCGCTTGACATTCGCTGTTTATGAAAGTAAAATTTACATAGTATTGTTTCCTATCGGAGTTTATTTTGGCTTTAGGATTGATTGCTAGAATTCGTGGAGAGCGCGAAACTGTTGGCATAGATGTTGGCCACTACAGCATCAAGTACGTTAAGGTCTATCATGATGCTAACGGTAAAAGAATTGTGCGCGAAGTGGATTTGGAACCCGTACCTGCGGGCTCCATCATCAATGGTCTTATCCAGAGACGTGATTCCGAAGATTTGACTGCAGAAAAAGGGGCGAAGAAAGAGAAGGATGGCTTCGACAAGTTGGGCGAGGCATTCTCCAAGTTGCTGCTCCGCCACCCGATTGATGAGAATGTGGACGTGGTTGCCTCGGTGAACTGCGGTGCCGGTGAAGGTGGTGTGCTCGTGGACCGCCTCACGATCAAGGTCCCGAAAAACGGAAATGAAGCCGCCATTATTGTTCAGACTGCTCAGTCCCGTCCGCCGTTCGATGATCAGGACAACGTTCTGGACTACGAGGTTGTGTCTCGCGAAGGCGATGAGGTCAAGGTCAACGTGGTCGCTGCCAAGAGCTCGATGCTTGATTCCTGGGCTCAGTTCTTTACGCGCAAGGGCATTAGACTGTCGGCGCTGGATGTCGATATTTTTGGTCTGTTGAATTCCTTTGTGATGACTGCATCCGAAGAGGAACGCAAGAAGACGACCGCCATCTTTAATATCGGTGATAACAAGATGAGCGTCGGTTTTATCCAGGATGGCGCCTTCCACTCTGTGCGATCCATGAATGGCGGTTCGCTAAACGTTATTATCAACAAGCTTTCTTCTAGCCTTGATATTTCTGCCGAAAAATGTCATGAAATGTTCGAAAAGAACGACCTGAAGGTTGTTGAAGGCGTTGCTATTTCTGTTCTCGAAGACGCCATGAAGGTCGCTTTCGAAGAACTCATGTCCCAGATAACCTTTGGTATCCGCTATCATTCTTCTGCGGAAGATTCCCGTCCGCTCGAAAGAATCCTGATCGGTGGCGGTGGAGCTTCTGTTCCGGGGCTTTTGGAATATATTGCCGAAAAGACCGGAATAGAAACGGCTACCGTGAACCCCTTCCGCTCTGTGGAATGCGATTCCAGCGTGGTTGACAAGGAGGGCATGTCTGTTGCCCTGTCTAACATTTACGCCCCGGCTTTGGGACTTGCAATGAGGAAGTTCTAATGGCTACGAAGAAGAATAAAGGCGCCAACAAGGCGCTTGCAATTACGATCAACCTTTTGCCTGGCGAACATCGCAAGCAGCAAAAGGACTTGACTTGGCTTACGGACCGCCGTGTGGTGTGGCCTACAGTCTTTTTCATTCTTGCAATTTTTGTGGCTTTGTTCACTTATGCATACACGCTGCAGGAGCTTTCTAGCAAGGAAGCCGAACTTCAGTCTGTGCGTGCCGCTGTGGAACGTGAACGTCCGTTGCTCAAGAAAATTAGCGAACTTGAAAAGAACCAGTCCATTATCAATACCAAGATCAATGCGCTCAAGTCTATCCAAATCAGCAAAAAGCGCTGGGTGGTGTTGTTCGAAAACATTTCCTCGGTCTTGCCTCCGAATATGTGGCTCCTGAGCGTTTCGCAGGTGAGCGAATTCAACCTCGAAATGAAGGGGACGACGTTTGACTTCTCCGAAGTGGCTGAGTACATGGTGAAGCTCGAAAAGCAGGTCAGCGTACAGAAAGTTTCGCTCGTCTCTATCTCCACGACAAAGGTTGATGGCGATGAAGCCTATAGCTTTACACTCAAGGTCGAACTCAAGAAAGACCTTGGAGAGGAGGGGTGATATGGGCAACCTTAATATTGACTTTAAAGACAAGAAGAACATATACTGCATAGTAACGATTGTTATTATCTGTTTGGCCTTGTATTCTGTTTACACGTATGTGTGGGATCCATTCCAGGTTGAATACGAAAGTTTGGAAAGCCAGAGAATCTCTGCACAGAAGGAATTGGACAAGATTAATTCCAAGAAGCATCGCGTGGCAGAACTTGAAATGCAGCTGGTGCAGGCCGAAAAGGATTTCCAGAAGCTGAAGGAAATGTTCCCGGAAGAAGAAAAGGTGCCGCTGCGCTTGCAGGACCTCTATTCTGTGCTCCGCAGTTCCGGCGTGCAAATCCAGAAGTTCAATCCGGAAGGCCGTTCTGAAAGGGAACACTACATTGAAAACCGTTATTCCATTGCTGTCAATTCCGGTTATCACATGCTCGGTTACCTGTTTGCTGAAATTGCAAACTTCAATTACCCGACGGCTATTACGAACTTGAAACTTTCCCGCTATTCCGGCATCGCTGCCGAAGTGCAGAAAGCTGAAACTCACGGTTGGACTCCGATTACCATGTCGGTGAATTTCAACTTGACCACTTATACATCCAAGAAGGTTGGCAAATAATGAAATGCAAGTTCCTTCTTATGCTGTTGTCTAGTGCCGTTGCTTTGCAGGCGGCGCTGATTAAGGATGTCCGTTTTAATTGCGCAAAGAATTGCCAGATGGAATTCCAGTTTGCTTCTGACAAGAATTTGCCGACATTCTTCCAAAAATACGATAATGCCTCCAAGACGTTGCTCGTCGGTTTTTCGGAATCCGACTTTGCTCTTGGTCTTGGCAATTATGACATCGATGGCGCTTCTCCGTACGTACGCTCCATGAGCGTTACCAAGGAGCTGTATCGCGGCATGAATTTCTTGATGATCCGCATGCCGGTGGGTGCATCGATCAATTCGGATAAAAATGCGATTGCCCTCGACAAGTCTCGCTTCCTTTTGAAGTTTGCTGGCAAGAAGGGCAATTCCTGGACTCTCTCTAAGCTTTTTGCTGCTAATAAGAAGGCTGCAGAAAAGGCGGCCCGCGAAGAGGAAAAGCGCCTTGCCGCAGAACGCAAGGCTGCCGAAAAGCAAGCTTTGTTGGACCGCAAGGCAGCTCAGGAAGAAGAAAAGCGCCTCGCTGCAGAACGCAAAGCCGCCGAAAAGAAGGCTATGCAGGAGAGAAAGGCTGCTGAAAAGGCTGCCGCCCAGATGGCGTCGGTTGTCGCACCAGAAGCAAATGCTTCTGCATTGCTTCCTGGCTTGAAGGAAATGACCGTGCTTATCGGTTCTGGCATGGAGCAGTTCCGACTGGTTGCAAATACGCGCTTGAGCATTAGCGATGTCTCGAACCCGAACCCCTCCCTTTTGATTACGGTTGCGATGAAGGGCCCTGAAAAGTCCCCGGTATTCAAGGTGAGTGCTGGTTCCCTTGTGAAGTCTGTGTTCTGGGATGCTCATGGTCTCAACATCCAGCTTTCTCCGGGAGCTCGCCCAGTTATCTTGGTGCAGGAAGGCGCCTTGATTTTGCAGACGGCTGAAAACGCAATCCGTCGCGATGGCTTTATTTTCTGGAGTGCTCGTCCGAATGGTATTTATGTGCGAGACTGGATGAAGTCTCCGGATGCCGCTCCCGAGTTCTCGGACTTCGTGAAAACCTACGAAAAGGAAAGCAAGAAGGTTGTGGCTAGTTCGCAGACATTCCACTTACGTCCTGTTGTGCGTGAATTGATTGTCGTTGCCGATGAAACTGAACTGTACGCTTCTCCCAGTGAAAAGGCTCAGGTCTTGCAGCGTGTAGTCTTTGGTGACCGCGTAGTGAACATGGACTTGAATGGCCTTTATCGCAAGGTGCAGGTGGGCAACAAGATTGGTTATGTGAATCGCCGTGCGGTAAGCTTTACCGATGAACTTTCTGCTGTGCAGATGGAACGCCTCAAGAAGGTGGACCAGGAACGCGGTGAAATGCTCACGCAGGGGATGAAGCCTGGTGGAAGCGCCCTTGATGAACTTTATGAAGACCGCGTGACTTACAGTTCGTTTGGTCGTCGTGACCCGTTTGTTGAAATCAAGGGCTTGGTCGAAGAAGGTATCAATATCGACCAGGTTGAATTGGTGGGTATTATTTGGGAAGCCGAAGAGCCGGTGGCTATCCTCGTCGAATCCAAGAATCCGAGCGTGTCTTATACGATTAAAGAAGGCGATAAGATCATGAACGGAAAAGTTCTTAAAATTACACAAACTGATGTGCTCTTCTTGATTCAGGAATTCGGGGTGAGCCGTCGCTACTCTATGGGTCTTCCCGATAAATTTGGGGGTCAAAAGTGAAAAAGCTGACTAAAATTCTGACGATTCTTATCATGGTGGCAAGCTTTGCGACCGCGTGGGCTGCTCCTGCCGAAGGCTCTGTAGCCCCGAATAAGAAACTATATGACTTTAACTTCGTCAATATGGACTACGAAGCCATTTTCCGCTCTGTGTCGGTGATTGCTGGCGTGGACATCTTGATTGCCCCGGATGTCAAGGGCAAAATAAGCTTGCGCGTGACCAAGAAGACCTGGCAGGAAACCTTGGACATTATTTGTAACATGAATGACCTCACGTGGGTGATTCAGGACAAGTACATTTCCATCCAGCGCTTGAGCACTTATCAGGCCAAGCAGAAGAAGCTTGCCGACGAAGAAAATCAGGCCGAACAGAATGCGCCTCTTGTCCGTAAGAACTTCCAGGTGCACCACGCCAAGGCTGATGAACTTGTCAAGGTGCTTGAAAGCATGAAGTCGAACCGCGGCAAGATTTCTGTTGTGGAACGTACGAACTCCATCATTGTTTACGATACCGAAAGCAAGATCGAACAGATGGGCAATGCTCTTGTCGAACTTGACGTCGAAACGCTCCAGATCATGATTACGGCTAAGCTTGTTGTCGTGAACAGTGAACTTGCCCGTGAACTTGGTGTGGACTGGACTGCAGCTGTGGGAACCACTACGCTTACTCCTGGTACAGCCGCTCTTGGAACTGCCGGTGCTGCCAACTCCAGCCGAATCAGTGGTGCTATCAAGTCCTTCCCGAACGGAACTTCTCCGGCTGTGGGTAAGGCAAATACTGCCATTACGGCAAGCCTCCTCGACAACAATCTCCAGATCGCCATTTCGAACTTGATGGGTGATGCTTCTACGGAAGTGCTCGCCAGCCCGCAGGTTTCTACGCTCGACAACACCGAAGCTCAGGTGTTCATGGGTGACAAGGTTTCCATCCGCGTGATTGACGATAGCGGTGAATCTTCGACCAAGATGGTGGAAACGGGTATCAAGCTCACGGTGACGCCGCATGTTTCTGGCGACAACCGCATCTTGCTCGACCTCCATCCGGAAAACAACTCCTATGGCTATGACGAAAAGGGCGAAGTCGTGATTTCGACCCAGGAAGCAAAGACCAAGGTGGTTGTGGCTGACGGTGAAACGGTTGTGATCGGTGGCCTTACCCGTAACGAAAACACCGAAAGCGAAAGCGGTATCCCGTTCCTCAAGGATATTCCGCTCTTGGGCAACCTTTTCAAGTATAGCCGCAAGTCTATCACGAAGAAGGACCTCGTGATCTTTGTGACGCCGCGCATTATCCGCAACTACATCGGCAATGTCGATATCTCTGAAAAGTCCGAAGAAACTTCCAGTGTTGCCGCTCCGGAACTAAAGCCGGTCGATGACAAGATTATGACATCTCCGGTAGTGACGGGTGAAACTCCGGATGCTCCTGTTCCGGAAAACTCTCACGACGACTGGAATCAGTAATTAACATTTGCCGGACTGTTGTCCGGCCTTTGTTTTATAAACGCGAATTTTTATAAAAGCAAAACCCTGGCTTGGCCAGGGCTTTTTAGTCTTTTTTCTGTAGTCGCATAGCGACGTTCTGTATTCTAATTATCGCACGACGAGTGCGGCGAGGGCGAGTTCCTGGCTCATGCGGGTCGGACACTTGCCACTCTTGATTTCGTAATTGAGGTCGGCGAGGCGGCGCAATACGCGCACGAGGAGTGGCTTACGCCAACGGCGGCAGCATTCGGCGGCTTGGCCTTTTTTCACGAACATGTAGTAGTTCTTGCCGATCTTTTTAGCGGCTTCTTCGGGCGAGACGCCTTTTGCAGTAAGCGAGCCGTAGTTCAAAAGCGAGAGTGCGTAGTTGTACAGCGTGTTCGAAATGCGGATGGCGTCGACGCCGCTGTTCAAGAGCTCGTTTAACTTTTGGACGTAAGCCTTGGCATTCTGCATGCCGAAGAATCCTTCAATCTCATAGGTCGGGATATCGCGCTGGGAGACGACCATCGTTTTCACGAGGTCGAGCGTAATCTTTTTGCAGTCCGGAGCGTAGAGGATAATTTTCTCGACTTCTTCGCTCACGAGCTTGGTATCGTTGCCGAGCGCTTCGGCGAGGTACTGCGATGCTGCAGGCTCAATCGCCTTGTTAAAGTGCGTCGGGACAACGGCTGAAATCCAGTCGGCCATTTCGTATTGCTTCGGAACGTCGAACTTTTCGACCTTGCCTACCTTTGCGAGAGCCTTGTAGAGCTCGCTGGAGGCGAGAAGTGTTTCAAAATCGAAGAGCAACTTGCCGCTTGCTGCGTGGGGGAGCCACTTGGCAAGAGCCTTCATGTCGTCGGTCTTGAGGGCTTCGGCCTTGCGTACGACGATGACCTGTTCAGGCGAGAACATCGACACGGAATCGCACGCTTCGATGATGACATCGGAGATGGAGGCGATGTTTGTATCGGTGGCGTACAGCACCTGCTTGGCCATCGGATCTGAAATCCGGTCGCCAAGAGTCTCGGACAGGAATTTTTCAATCCGCTTGTCCTTGCTGAACTGGTCTTTGCCGATGAGCGTTACGAACATGGATTACTTGAAATCGATGATTTCGAACTGGTTCTTGCCCTTGGGCGTTACGACTTCGACCGTATCGCCACGCTTCTTGCCCATGAGGGCAGCCCCGATCGGGCTCTTGAAGCTGATCTTGCCGTTGAGGGCGTCGGCTTCTTCGGGGGAAACGAGCTGGTACACGATTTCGCGCTTGGTCTTCAGGTTCTTGGCCGTGATGGTGGCGCCGAACTTGATGGTATCGGAGTTCGCATCAAATGCAATCACCTGGGCGCGGGCGAGCTGGTCCTGGAGCTTCGGCATTTCGATGTTGTCAATAGAGGCAAGGCGCTCCTTGGCGGCATGGTATTCTGCGTTTTCGCTCAAATCGCCTTGTGCACGGGCATCAACTAATTCTTGAAGTACGCGGGGACGTTCAACATTTTTTAAATTTTCAAGGTCCTTAACGAGCTTGTCGTAAGCCTCTTGTGTAAACATGATCTTTTCCATGCTCCATAAGGTAAAAATTTTAACGGGCCTTGCGAGCCCAGAATCGCAAAGAAAGCTTCTTTTTAGGAGATACTATGTACACTGTGTTGGAAAAAGGCGGCGTTTGCTCCCCCAAGGGCTTTACCGCATCTGGAATTTGCGCCGGAATCAAGGCCAGCGGCAATGCCGATATGGCTCTTCTCAAGAGCGAAAAGGCTGCCCGCTGCTTCGCCGTTTTTACCACCAATAAGGTGAAGGCCGCTCCGGTCCTTTATGACAAGGCCGCTTTGGAACATGCCCACTTTGCATCTGCTGTAATCGTGAACAGCGGTAACGCTAACGCTTGCACGGGCGAAAAGGGTTATGCCGATGCTGAACGCATGGCTGTGCTTACCGAAGAAGCTCTCAAGCTTACGCCGAAGAGCGTGCTTGTTTGCAGCACGGGCGTGATTGGCCACTTGATGCCGATGGACAAGATTGAAGCCGGTATCCCGAAGCTCGTGGAAAAGCTCCATGAAGATGCTTCCGAAGAATTTGGCCGCGCTATCCTCACCACGGACCTTGCTCTCAAGAGCCACGCTGTGGAAATCAAGACCGAAAAGGGGGTGGTGACTATCGGTGGCGCCTGCAAGGGTTCTGGCATGATCCACCCGAACATGGCAACGATGCTTGCGTTCATCACGACTGACCTTGCTTTGCCGATTGACTTCTTTGCTGAATTCCGCGCTAACATCGCAGACTCCTTCAACGCTATTACGGTTGATGGTGACACCAGCACGAACGACACTTGCATCATGCTCGCTAACGGCATGAGCGGCATCAAGTACGAAGACCTCTCCCTCAGCGAACAGGGCGAATTCCGCGCAGCTTTGACGCTCGTGATGCAGAGCCTCGCCAAGGACATTGTCCGCGACGGTGAAGGTGCAACGAAGCTCATCGAACTCCGCATTGAAAAGGCTGAAAGCCACGAAGAAGCACTTCGCATGGCTCGATTCATCGGAACCTCGAACCTCGCCAAGTGCGCTATGTTCGGTGAAGACCCGAACTGGGGACGTATCCTCAGCAGCGCTGGTTCTAGCGGCTGCAACATGGTTGCCGAACACACGGACCTCTACTTTGGTGAAGTCAAGGTTCTTGAAGGTGGCCGTCCGGTACAGCTGGATGAAAAGCAGACGGCTGCACTGCATGCCGTGGTTCGTCAGCGTGAATACAAAGTAACGCTCGTGTTGAACATTGGTCAGGCTTCTGCAAGCGCATTCACTTGCGACTTGAGCTATGGCTACGTGAAAATCAACGCAGAGTATACAACGTAGTATAGTAGGCAGTAGGAAGTAGACAGAAATGCTTTCGGTAACGTACCGGGGTTGATTCAAGTTTCTTCCTGAAGCCGATTATTTTGCACACACGCCTCGTTAATACGAGGCGTTTTGTGCTCACGGTACGACCCTCCTTTTCCCAATGCTAAAATGCAGAATGGAATTATAGAGTTGTCATCCTGAGCCCCAAAGGGGGGAAGGATCCAGTGATTGTTTAAAACTTCTCGGGTATGCTCCGGGAAGTTTTTTTTCGTCATTCAAAGAATTTTTTGATTTTGAAGAATCCAAAGATTTTTTTGATTAAAATATATTTATCTTTTCGTATAAATTTTTGATGGAGAATGGAATGTCCAATTTGATGAAAAATGTGCTTGTTGCCGTGATGTTCTTGGCATTAATGTCTTTTGCACAAAGTGATGAAAAACAGAAGGAGCGTATTGTTTTCCATACATTTAGTATTGCGCTTCCGATGGATTGGGGTGGAACGTGGACCCAGTATAGCAATTTAGAATACGATGATGGCAGCTTTTCTCGTGATCGTGATTTAAAAATGGATATGACCATGGGACTTCAATTGAAGTGGACGCGTGATCTGGTTTATCAAAGTGGTTTGTCTTTTGAGGTCGGCGCGGGAATTGGTTTTATTAATTTCCCTGTGAATGAATCCAAAAAATATTCTTATTTTGATCCGTATGACCATATGAATCAGATTGATTCTCGTTTTGATTTGAATGCAAAAGTTGGATTGGGCTATGCTCCGTTTGTAAATGATTTCATATTAGCGGTACATGCTATTTTGGGTGGTGACATGAAATACTTGGGGAAAACTTATCAGATGGAGGATATCACCGACGAATATTCAACGCTGCTGTTTAATTTTGTTGGTGGTGCCGATATTGTTTTGGGGTATCGAATTACGGAACGGTTTGGAATTAATGCGGGTGTAGATGTGACTGTGAATTTGTTCGGTTTTGGAAATAGAACGAAAGAATTTAATTATCGCAACGATAATTTTGAAACAATTGATTATAAACTCAATCATGTCTTTTCTGGGTTTCAGATTGTTCCGCACGTAGGCGTTTCGCTTAAATTTTAGTAGATGTTTCCTCTAGAGAACAGAAAATTTGGTAAAATCCTGCCGCTGGGTGGGATTTTCTTGTATTTTTAATTGAAACACAAGGATGGAATATGGATAACTTTAATTTCTACAGCCCCACGGAATTTGTATTTGGTAAGGACCGCGAAAACGAATGCGGTGAACTCGTCAAAAAGTATGGCGGCACGAAGGTGCTGATTCATTACGGTGGGGGCTCTGCGGTGCGTTCCGGTTTGATTGACCGCGTTAAGGCGTCGCTCAATGCTGCGGGCGTTTCATTTGTGGAGCTCGGTGGCGTGAAGCCGAACCCGCGCGATACCTTGATTTACAAGGGCATCGAAATGGTGCGTGCAAACGATGTTGATTTCATCCTTGCTGTGGGCGGAGGCTCCGTCATTGATAGTTCTAAGGGAATTGCTGTAGGTGCTCTTTACGATGGCGATTTTTGGGATTTCTATGCGAAAAAGTTGCCGGTCACGAAGGCGCTCCCGATTGGCGTAGTGCAGACGATTGCTGCCGCTGGTTCCGAAGGCAGTGGCGATTCCGTCGTGACAAAGGAAGAGGGAATGCTCAAGCGCGATATTGGTGCTGATGTGATTCGTCCGAGGTTTGCGGTGCAGAATCCGGCTTTGCTTTGCACGTTGCCTCCTTATCAGACGGCTTGCGGCATTACCGACATCATGGCTCATGTGTTTGAACGCTACTTCACGAATACTTTGGAAGTCGAAACGACCGACCGCCTTTGCGAAGCATTGCTCATCACGATGCTCAAGGAGGGCCCGCGCGCCATGGCCGAACCCGCCAATTACGAGGCTCGTGCGAACATCATGTGGGCGGGTACGGTAGCCCACAATGGTCTTGTGGGCTGCGGGCGCAGTCAGGACTGGAATAGCCATGCAATTGAACATGAACTCTCGGGACTCTATGACTGCGCCCATGGCGCGGGGCTAGCAGTTATTATGCCGGCGTGGATGGAATACGTGGTTGATCATAACGTGATGCGTTTTGCACAGATGGCAACACGCGTTTTTGGTTGTCAAATGAATTTTGAAAATCCGAAAGCGACTGCGCTCGAAGGCATTAAGGCATTCCGTCGATTCTTGCATTCCATCGGCATGCCGATTAACTTTGCCGAACTTGGCGCGAAAGAAGAAGATATTCCGACGCTTGTGGAAAAGCTGAATCCGGGTGACGGCTGGGGATTCGTGCCGCTCAAGGCAAAGGACGTGACTGCGATTTACAAGATCGCAGCACATGCGATGCTTTAGTTTTTTTCAAATTGATAAACCCCAAAAATCAAAAATATGCTACTAAATGTTGAAAAATCTCAATTTAGTAGCATGATTTTTGGATAAATTAGACAAAAATGGCTTAAAATATGAGTTTGTCTGTTCTTTTCGTGCTACTAAAACCGTTAAAATGCTAATTTTGTAGCACAAAAAAGAGACTCTTGCACGAAATGACTGTGGATAAAGTAAAAAATATGCTACAAAAAAGCCTAAAATTTGATTTTAGTAGCATAAAATCGGGAAAATCACTCTTTGAATAGCCAGTTCCCTCCGTTTTTCGCCATTTTTGCGGATTTTTTGAAAAAAATTCCCGATTCCAGTGCTGGAACCGGGTTTTTACTTATAATCTTCGGTCTCGGGCCATTGACTAATGACTACAGCCTATTGACCATAGGCTCATAACCAATTAGTCTTTCAAGCAGCGGAGGCTTGCGCCGAATTCGGGATTGAACTTTTCAAACTTGGCGATATCCTTATCGTGGAAGAACACGAGAACGTCACCTTCGCTTGTCCAGAAGTAAGCCTTTTTGCCGGCTTCGTCAAATTTGCGGTCCTTTATAGCGACATCGCTCTTGGCGAAGTGTGCGCCGCCAGCCTTTGCGCCGAATCCGAGTTCGTCCTTGCCGTTTCCAAAAATCGGAGATTCCGGCTTGATCGGATCCCAGCCGTATCCAGCCTTGAGTGCGACCCCCGGCTTTTTGCCGGCCACTTTCAAGAGCTTTTGCCATTCGGCCTTGCTCGGCATATGGAATCCTTCGAGGCAAGCCTTTTGTGCGTTTTGGAAGTCGTAGAGGCGCCCCCAATGGTTGCATTGTGAACAAATTGCACCGGAAGCGGTAGCGAAGTTCATGTTTTCTGCAGTCCAGAGCTGGTCGCCAATGACAATCCATTCATAGGAGATGCCGTCACGCGGATCCTTGTAGCTTCCGCTTGTAGCAGGGCTTCCGTCTTCGTTGTATGTTTCGCCGAAGGCGATTTGCTTGTTTTGTTTGTATTCGGCCTTTGTGGCGACTTTGCCGTTCTTGTGGTAACGGATAACTGTTCCTTCGATGTAGCCGTTCACGTACGGGAGTTCTGATTGGAGTGTGCCGTCTTTGTAGTATTCCTTGGTCACACCTTCTCGGCGGTCATTCACGTAATTGGATTCTCGCTTGAGCGTACCGTCATCGTAGTATTCCTTTTCGATGCCTTCCTTCTTGTCGTTGACGTAGGTGGCTTCGAAGCGGACGTTCCCGTTCGGGTATTTTTCAACACGAACATCGTCGCAGGCGGTAAAAGCGATAGAGCTAGCCGCAATGAATAAGATGGCAGGTAGTTTCATACGATCCTCCTTAGAGTGTGATTTTTCCCGCGGTGGCGAGTAATCCGATTAAGTACAACATCCCGTCATAGTAACGCCAAAAACGATAGGGCACGGAGAGCGCTGCAAGGCGCCTGACAAACGGCGTAATGCGCGGGTCATCGAACGGGAGCACTTGCGTGGCGGCTGCGTTCATGGCGATAAGCCCTGGCGTTGCGTTTCGGCCTTGGTGCGGGTACGGGCCTCCGTCGACGGAGTAGTCGGAGAGGTACGGCGTGCAGTTCTGGAAGAAGTGCAAGATGCGTTCGCAGATTTCTTTTTCGCTTTCGTGTCCGTGGAAGATGGCATAGTCGAGGCTCAAGTTGAGCGCAACGCGCCATGCGTCTCCGCTAAAGTTGTTGCTTTCGGGGAACCAGGGCATGGCCTTTGGTGTGCCATCGTATTCGGCATAGTCAGCGCAAAGACCGGTGACCGGGTGGGCCGCCTTCTGCAAAAATTCAATGCTTGCCTGTGCGACTTCAAGCCAGGATTCATCGCCTGTTGCTTCGGCGAACATGCGGTAGAATGCCATTGTGTGGTAGCTTGGGTCGGTAAAGTCGTTGCCGAGAACGGGGGAGAACTTGATGAGTTTGCGTTCCGGATCGATAATCGGGCCTACAAGCTCGTTCTGCGGTTTGTACTTGATATCATGGATGAGCTCTTTGGCATCGTTGAGGAGGTCTTCGCGGTTGAATCTCTTTGCGGCGATAAGGAGGGCTGCTGCAAAGTATTCTTCGCTGTCAGGAGCTGCGCCTGGGTCCATCATGGAAAAGTCGGTCGTGTTGACTTGCCATGAAAAATATCCTTTGTGCGGACCATCGTTGTTGCGGACAAAACGCTTGGAAAAGTTCCAGAGCTTGTCGAACGTGACTTCGTGGTCGGTTAGCGCGGCAATGAACATGCCATAGCTCATGCCTTCAGAACGGATGTCGTCGTGCCCAATGTCGATGATGTATGCCATGTCGTCGGACGCTTCAAAGTAGATGCGCTCGTCGATCGGATCGCCCTCAAAAAGTTTGCTATAGGCATTCTGAATAAGCTGGTCCGCAAAATTGGGACCATATCCAGCTTCAACAAATAAATCTCGCGTCGGGTAGCGTTGCAACATCGTCCTGGTATCCAAAATCATTAATTATTACGTGTTTTAAAATAAATAAAATCGTATATTAGTGTTGAGGTTATTATGGCTGATATATTGATTTTGGGGCATGGACCGGCCGGTGTCTCGGCTGCCCTTTATGGTCTTCGTGCTGGACTTGAGGTTCAGCTTGTGGGTAAGGATGTGGGTGCGCTTGCAAAGGCCCACAAAATTGAAAATTATTTTGGTCTTGAAAAACCGCTCACGGGGGCTGAACTTGCCGAAGTCGGTAAGAAACAGGCAATTGCTCTTGGTGCGCAAATAGTGGACGATGAGGTAACGGACCTCATGTTTGACGGTTTTGGGTTTGTCGCGACGGGCTTGAATGGTACGTATCGCGGCAAGGTTTGCGTGATGGCAACAGGCTCTGCCCGCAAGAAGACCCCGCTCCCAGGAATGGCGGAGATGGAAGGCCACGGCGTGAGCTATTGCGCTGTTTGCGATGCATTCTTTTATCGTAAAAAGGATGTGGCTGTGCTTGGTTCGGGCGAGTATGCGTTGCATGAAGCGACTGAACTTTTGTCTGTAGTCAACAGCGTAACGCTATTGACGAACGGTGCTGAACTCACGGCGAAATTCCCTGAAAGCGTGAAGATTGAAACCCGCAAGATTACGGGGCTCAAGGGCGCAGGGCAATTTGAAGGCGTGAAGTTTGACGATGGCCTTGAAGCCAATTTTGACGGCATGTTTGTGGCTATGGGTAGTGCGAATGCAACGGATTTGGCTTTGAAAGCTGGCGCTGCGTTCGATGCTGGAAAGCTCGTGCTTGATAAGGATTTCCAAACTACGGTTCCGGGGCTCTTTGCTGCTGGCGACTGCACGGGTGGCACGCTCCAGGTGGCTGTAGCCGTTGGCGAAGGCGCTATTGCGGGTCTCGCTGCAATTAAGTATCTGAGAGAACATAGAGAGTAAGGCGCGCTGAAAATGCGTCGCGTTACTTTACTTACAAATCCCGACGTTTGCAACTTGCATTGTCCGCTGTGTTTTTTGAACCAGCGGGCTTTGCGTAATTGTAATGCGCGGAGTGCTGAGAATGGTAACGGGGATTGCCCGCCGGATAATGGTAGGGAACGTTTTTTTTATTGTAATAAGGAGCGCCGCGCGTTTGGCATGGGCGAAATGTCTTTCGAAGTTGCACGGACGGCGATTGAAAAGTACGCTGCGGATCGAGATGCTTCGGGAAAGCGCTTGTTGCGAGAAGTGATTCCTTCGACGATGGGAGAACCTCTACTTTATTCGCATTTTGACGAACTGCTGGAGTTGTGCAGGGCGCTTGGAATTCCGTTGAACCTCACGACGAATGGAACGTTCCCAGGAAAGTGGGGGAGCGAAGACGCGATGGGCGTGCTATTGCGTTCGTGCCGCGATATCAAAGTAAGCTATTTGGCTTCGGAACAGTTTGACGGTTGGAAAGCGAACGTCGAAAAGTTAGTTCGGGTGCGCGACAAGTTGCGCGAGAATGCGAGATGCGCGACGGTCTCGCTGCAAGTGACGCTGCATAAAAAGAATTTGCAGGAAGTGCCGGAGATTGTGTCATGGGCTTCTGCGAATGGGATTGATAGGATTAAGTGGAATAAAGTGGTGCTGTTGAGCGTCGCTTCGCAAGAGCTCCGTGAAATGTATGCGCTAGATGATGCGCTGCTAGAATCTTTGCGTGATGAGTTTCGGTCGGGAGAGTTTTCTGCTTCGAATGTGAAGCATGAAGGAAGTCTGTTTTTTAAGAATAGTGCTGATCTGTGCGCTGTTGGCGGTAAGTGCGAATCATGTCCTTTTGCAGATGAAGTTTGGGTTTGGCCCGACGGTCATGAGGACCATTGCCCGAATCCGGAAAGACGGTGGGTAGGCGAGAGGTTGGAATAGCGAGATGTTGAAACAGTCTTGCTATAATCAGTTGGTGCGAGATTAGACAAAAGTTTCACTTCGTTTCAACTTTTGCCCTTCGGGTTTTGGCTTGCGCCAAAATCTCAAATTTGTTCATTGTTCACTTCGTTCACGGAACAAATTTGTCGAACTCACTTCGTGAGTTCTCATTTGCGTATTTAGATATAAAAAGAAAACCACCCTTGTGGGTGGTTCTCTTTTTATCGGAATAGCGAGATTCGAACTCACGACCTCTTGCTCCCGAAGCAAGCGCTCTACCAGGCTGAGCTATATTCCGTTTTTGTTTTGTCTTGACGGTTCGTCGTTGACGCGCACAATTATAGTTAATTTCGATTGACTTTTAAAGGGGTAAGGGCAAAAAAAGTGAAAATTTTTTCATTATTTTTTCTTTTTTGCGATTTGCGGGTGCGGCTTGCCGATTTTCATGATGCTGGAACCGGCGTTGTCGGGTTCAACCTTGTAGAAAACGACTCGATTTTTCCATTCGGAGCGCACTTTACGGTCGATGATGCGCTTGACGTTGCCGTATTCCGGGTTGCCGCCACCGTGAATCACGCGCAAAACGCTGAGACCTGCGATGAGAAGGTCGTCAATGCGACGCTCAACGGCTTCGGCTGCTTCTTCGGAGGTGAGGCCGTGAAGGTCGATTTCATCTTCGGGGTTCGGCATTTCCCAGGCGGCGGGATTGCGGCGCATTTTCTTGCCGCGTGTGGCGCGTTGCGGTCTTGCTTCGGCTTCAGCCTCGGCCTGGATTTCGGCAAGTTCGTCCTTGTCTTCCATTTGGTGGTTCTTGATCCACTCTAACTGAAATTCTTCTTCGGCATTTAAAGGCATTGTAAATCTCTTTTTGAAGCTAAATATAAAAAAAGCTTCATGCAAACTGTGTAAGGCGATCCCGGAACGGAGTCCGGGATGACAGATCGGGGTGACATTGCGTTTGGCATTGTTTTTAGAGTGTTGCAATAAAATTCCCGTGGTAATTCCAGCTCCACTGTTCGGGGTGCTCGGCAATCCACATTTCGACTTCGCGTGCGATTCCCGTGACGAGCGGGCTGTTGTCGATTGTTGCGTTTGCGCGTTCGTCGCTTGAGCCTGCGTGCGTTCCGCATATTGGGGCGCTTATGGTGTTCTGGTTGATGTGCGGTGGCTTGTGTGTTACGTCGTACTTTGGCGGGTAATATTTTTCGAAGCGGATGACGATGCGCTTCTTTTCGCTCCACGTACGGAATGTGACGATGCCTGCACCCATGTCGTTTATTTTTTGCGGGAGGCGCAGATAGAGCGTACTTGGACGACCGAATAGCGAGACTGTGTTCCCTTTGGTATGCTTGCCTTGGTCGATGACCATTGCGAGAATGCCTTTTGTGCGGAAAAGTTCACGGATCAGGCGTCCTGTTTCATCGGGATGATATTCGGTCAGGTGCGGATCACTGCGGAGGTCTTTGAGGACTTCGCGAAATGCTATGTCGCCGACGGAATCTGTAATGAGGTGTACGTGTTCGCTGTAGCGGCAAAGAGCGCGGTGCAAAAGTTCGAATGCCCCTTGGTGGATGCTGATGCCTGCGATGGGGGCGTTTTGTTTAGCACATTCAGCGATGGCGCCCTGGATGATGTGCTCGTTTTCGTACACGATTCGCTTTTCAACGCTTTTGAAACGGGCGAGTCCGCGGTAGGATTCTAGCGCATTCCAGAAAATGCCTTTGAATGTGTCGCGCGCATTTATTGTCGCAAGCGCATCTAGGTTTGGGCTTTTCACATCGTGCGGCATTTTGTTAGTATCGTTGCTTTTCCGTATAACGTATTCCTTTGCGGCTGCCAAGTGCTTTTCAACGCGCCCGTAGGCGCGCTTCTTGTGCAAAGCCTTGTAAATCGGGAAAACGACTGCAAAAAATGCCGAATAGAATATGTTCGGCAACCATAATAAGGTGTGTAGAAAAATTTTATATAAAGTTTTTCTCACTAATGTCATGCCCGATTTAGTCGGGCATCTCCTTTTGCTGAAATGGAGATTCCCGCTTTCGCGGGAATGACAGGCTGACGCCTGGTTAATCCTCTTCAAATTCCAGGATGTTTCTTCCGAGTTCGCGGTCAAAGATGCTCTGCTTGAGACCTTCGCCAGCGTAGCTGATCGTCGGCGAGATTTCGTACAACTTCTTCTCGTCAATCTTGACGTGCGCCTTGCGGAGCCATTCGCGGTGGAGCTTGCCAATCATGATGCGAGCCGTCTTCGGAGAATCGTTGCCTTCGGCATTCTTGACCGGGCTGAATTCTTCTTCGCGCACGACGCCGAACGGGAGCATGGAACCGAGCTGCGGGAAGGCGTCAAAGAGGAACTGTTCGAACTTGAAGCACTTTTCGATGCCGCAAACGGTTTTGCGTGCGGTGTGCCACGGGAGCTTGCTTGTCTGCAACTTGCGAAGTCCGCTGATTTTAAACAAGTGAATCGCGATGTTGCCACCGTCGAACGTGAGACTGCCATCGGCATTCGTCATGTCGCGGAAGTTTTCCGGAAGGTCGCTGTATTCGACAACGCCTGGCTTCTTGTTCTGGAAGGCGAAAATGCCGACTTTTTCGTTCGGGCCGGCCTTGTGGACGACCTTCGATGCGCTGAGAATTGTGCCTTTTTCGGCGAGAGCTCCAATGAATGCCGGGTCGCAAATGCGGCAGAGGGCGTTATCGACGCTGTAGAGGAATACGTATTGCACGCCGCGTTCCACAAGCCAAGCGAGTGTTCCGCTCTGGGCGAGAGCGCGGAAACAACCGCCATTTCCATCGGGTACAAGCGCTAAATGGTCTTCGCCGTCGCGAACAGCCTTGCCGTCTGCGGTGAGGGCGCAAATCGTTCCCTGCTGGAAGAATCGGATATCTTCGCGGTTTAAACCAAAGAAGTTGTTTTCGCTGAAAAAGTTGACCGTCGCTTCGTGGTTCAATGGACTCGTCATGATGCACCACGGGATGGCGTGACCCACGCGGGCGCCCAAATTGCGCAAACGTTCGGCCTGCAATTGGAACAAACTCTTGTGGCTCGGAAGGCCAATGTCATACATGCCCTTCGGACCGTCGAAACCGAGGCGAGAACCTTGACCGCCTGCTACGAGGAATGCGGCAACTTTGCCCTGACCGAGGAGAATTTCACCCGTTTCTTTCCAGAAGTCGTAACGAAGATCATCGGTTGCAAGTTTCCACGGCATCGGAGTGAGGTCGGCAGAAACGTTGTCGCTCAGGCTGGCTGCGGACTTTTCTGCGTGGAGTGCCTTGAGTTCTTGCCAGTCCTGGCTCAAAATATCGCGTTCCAAATTTGCGCGGGCATCACCCGTCAAGGATTCCAAATGTTGGGCCAGTTCTTGCTGACCTGCGGCGTTCAAAGTTTCGATAATATTCATGCGATGTAATATAATAAAAAGAAAAATGCCCGCTCAATGGCGGGCACGATAAGTCTTGTTGTTATGGTAAACTATCTAATACCGAAGAACACAACCATGCTAAAGATGAGGGCGAAGATGCTCACGAGGTGCATGCGCCACACAATCTTGGAGTTCATGAGCGGCTTGCTTGGGAAGCGACCGTCCCACTTCTTTTGGTAGTGGTGGTGGAGCGGGGCGCAAAGGAAAATGCGCTTGCCGGTGCCGGTCGTTCTCTTGGTAATCTTGAACCATGTAATTTGCATGAGCACGGAGCAAGCTTCGGCGATGATGATAATGCAAACGATGGGGAGGAAGAGTCCGGCCTGTACCAAGATAAACATGATACCGATGGCTGCGCCGAAGCCGACAGAGCCTGCGTCACCCATGTAGATTTCTGCCGGAGGGCTGTTGAACCACAGATAAGCGAGCAATGCGCCTGCGATGGCGGTGGCGAGCGGGAAGAGTTCGTCGCAGCCGGGGAGGTACGGCACGCTCAAGTACTGGCTAAAGATGAAGTTGCCACTCACGTAAGCGACGAGTCCAACGAACACCATGCTGGTGAGGATTGGTACAGAAACGAGGCTGTCGAGACCGTCCGTGAAGTTCGTTCCGTTAGCAGATGCGGCGATGACAAATGTCATGAAGGCAACGAAAATCCAGTTGGGAAGATGGATTTGGAAAACGTCAATCGGGCAGAACGGAATGGTCAAATCGCCCTTGAGTTCGGGGATGAACTTGTAGCAGAAAACGGCAACGACAAAGCTAAACAAGAAGTAGAGGAAAAGTCTAAGTGAACTGGAAATGCCGTCCGCCTTGTCCATGTATTCGGCGGCTTTGAGCTTGCCTTGGTTCACGAGGCGCTTTGCACGGACCTTGGCCATATCGTCGGTGGCGCCCACGGCGCTGAACAGTGCCAAAATCACGAGAGTCGAGATGGTGTAGCCGTTCATCTGGCAAACGAGCAGTGAAACAATTTCAACGACAATCACGAGGAGAAGGCCGCCCATAATCGGAGGCGATTTTGTCTTGCCATCCTTGTCGAAATCGCTCGTGGCGTCCAACCTCTGCAAGAAGCGAATGTACTTCGGCATGAAGAAGAGCACCAAAATAATGGAGAGCATGGCGGCAACACCCGCACGGAACAGACGACCGTCAAAAAGGTCAATGTTTGTTGTTTGATATAGCCAGTGGCAAAGCATGTTTGACTAGTGATTAGTGGTTAGTAAACAGTGGTTAGGAAATATGAGATAAAAATAACGGGTTCACGAAGCGAGATGGACTGCGTAAAGATAAAATATTGTAGTTATGTTGGCTAGGAATTGTAAAAAGTTCTAGATTTTAGAATATGAGTGAAATGGATATCGAATGCCCGCATTGCGGAACAAAATTTAAGGTCCAGATAGACGGAGACTTCTCGAATATGATGGTGTTTCCGTGTGCTAGATGCCAGACCCCCTTGATGTGCTATCATGGGGAAATATCTGAGCTAGACCGCGAAGAGTTCTCGAAATTGCGTGAAAAACTTTCGAAGGTCTTGAACGTCGTGATGCGCCAGGATGGCACGGTGGGCGAGGTGGCCAATGCGCTCAAAAAGCTTGTCGATGTCTCGAATGCACGTGCCGACGAACGTGAGCAAAATCACACTGCAATTACGGATGATGAACTTGACGCGTTGCAAAAAGACCTTGCGGACCTCGACGTGGACGCTTTCTTGAGTAAACTGTAATGCTTGAATTTTTCATTGCCGCGCTTGTCATTGGGATTGCTCCTGGACCAGATAACCTTTTTGTGCTTGCCCAGAGCGCTACCTACGGGGCGCGTCTCGGTTTTTGCATTATCCTTGGACTTTGCACAGGAATTGCTATTCATACCTGTCTGCTTGTGGCGGGCGTTTCGGCGTTGATTGCGGCTAGCCCGACGGCGTTTTTTGTCATCCAGTGCCTTGGTGCGGCATATCTGCTTTATCTCGCGTACAAGAGTTTCGGGGTGAAAGCCGGCGTTGTGCATGTTGACTCTTGTCATCCTGAGCGGAACGCAGTGGAGTCGAAGGATCCAGTAAAGTCTAGTGATGCAATCAGCGGTGTTCCTTCTGCGCGTAGCCTTTACATGCGTGGCATTATCATGAATCTCACGAACCCGAAGGTGATTCTTTTTGTGCTTTCGCTGATTCCGCCGGCCGTGCGCTTGGAGCGTCCAATCCACCCGAGTTTGCAGATGGCTATTTTCGGCGGTGAATTTATCTTGGCGACGATGATTGTTTTTGGGAGCATTGCGCTTTTGGCAGGGACTGTGAAGAAGTTCCTTTTGACATCGCCGAAGGCGAATCGCAATCTGAATTGGTTCAGCGGTGCGGTGTTCGTCTTCTTGGCTGTCGCGCTATTTTTTGTCTAAAGCTGTTCCTGAATAACCTTCAATAGCTTTGTAATTGTCTCTTCGGGAGTGTCCTTGGAGCTTGCGCCTGCGGCACGGACGTGGCCGCCTCCGCCAAATACTCCTGCAACTTTGTTGACGTCGACAACGTAATTGCTGCGCAGGCTAATCTTGTAATCGCCGTTGACTGGATAGAGGAATATGGCGACTTCAGTGCCGGTGACTTCGCGCAAGGTGTCGATGACACTGCTGAGTTCAACCGGAGTCACGGAATAGCGGTCCATGTCTTCGGGCGTGAGGTAGCTGTAGACGACTTTTCCGTCGAGGGCGAGTTTGCTGCTCATCATCACATAGCCTGTTACGAGCGTCTGGGTATACGTTCTCGTGTAGTACGTCTCGTTGATGATGCGCGTGAAGTCGATGCCTTTTTCAAGCAAGTCGCCAATGACCGTCATCGTCTTGTGGCCGGTGCTGCTGAACTTGAAGGCTCCTGTGTCATGCACGATGCCGAGGTACAAACATTCTGCGGTTGCCTTGCTGACTTTGCTCGGGTCCAATAAAAAGTAGAGGACTTCACATGCGGAACTTGCCTTTGCGTCCACGTAATTGACGTCGCAGAGGTTCAGCGGATTGCTGACGTGGTGGTCGATGTTGCAAGTCTTTTTAGCTGCTTTGAGGCAACTTTCGCCGTTTGCACCGACACGGTCGAATGTGGATGAATCCAAAAGGAACGCTAAATCGAACGAGCCAAACTCATCGCTGTAAAATTCGTTAATTTCGTTGGAGTTGGTGAGAATCTTGTAGTTCTCGGGGAAACGTTCCAAGAAAATGCGGACTTTTGTGGTCGGGTAGTTGTCGCAGATGTAGTTGTAAAGACCAAGTGTAGAGCCCACGCAGTCTCCGTCAGGGCGTACGTGCCCAAAAATGGCAACGCTTTTAGCTTCTTGCAGTAAATCATCAATTTGCATAAGACTTCCTTTTTTGAAAAATGTAAATAAATATTTTGGATTGACTAGACGGACTTTCTATATTTGCCACGATGAAACTTTTATTTACTGATTTAGACGGTACGCTCCTCGACGACGAAAAGAATATTAGCCAGGTGGACATGACTTCAATCCAGGCGATGATTGGGGCTGGACACAAGTTCGTGATGACGACAGGGCGCCCGCTCACAAGCGTAAAGCACATTGCTGAAAAGTACGGCTTCTTGAAGCCGGGATATTTTCTGGTGAGTTTTAATGGTGGGCTCATCTACGACTGCGGAACGGAACAGCCGATTTTGACACGCCGCATCGCTGTGGATCAGGTGAAGTTCATCATGGACGAAGCCCACAAACGCGGAATGCACGCACACACTTATGCGGGCGATTTGGTGGTCTCGGAATACGAGACGGAACAGCTCAAAACGTATTGTCGCTTGATGAAAATGGATTATGTTGTTGTAGATGATATCCGCAATTATTATGGTGGGGTTAATGGCAATGACGGTCCGATCAATGTCGTGGTTAAGCCGCCGATTAAGGTGAACGTGATTACGCCGTTTGAACATTCGAGTCTCGTGGATTTCCGCGCCGAGATGCGGACGGTTACGGCGGGCAAGCTGTTCGACGTGTTTAGCAAGCCCGAAATGCTTGAGTTCTCGCACATGCTTTCGAACAAAGGCGCTGCTGTGCGCTACATGGCGGACTTCTATCACGAGCCGATTGAAAATACGATTGCCGTGGGCGATGAAGAAAACGATTGCCCGATGATCGAAGCGGCTGGTGTCGGGGTGGCTATGGCGAATGCGTCACCGGCGGCAAAGGCTGTCGCCAATTACGTGACCGAGCACGACAACAACCATTCCGGAATCACCGAAGTTATTGAAAAATTTGTGTTGAACGCGTCATGCTGAGCTGGATTTGATGTTGTCATGCCGAGTGCTCTTTCCCCGTCATGCTGAGCCGGAACGGCGAAGCGTCCAGTAAAGTCTTGAACCGCGACTGACGTTAGATTGTCGTTTTGCGGAGTCTCGCAATAATTTCTTCTACGTCCGTGAAGGCGCACATGGGGAGGCTGACGACTTTTTGGCAGGCCTCAATGGCGTTGCTGGCGCCATCTCGTGATGCACTGAGGCCCTTGAAGCATGGCTGCGTGTGCAGCGGCTGTGGGTAGTGGATGCAGTACGGAATTTCCGCGGCGTCTAGTTTTTCGATAAAGGATTTGCGGTTTTCCGCTAATACAGTGTATTGTGCATACGTGCTCGTGTTGCCGTTTGCGATTTCTTGCGGCGCGATTCCCGGAACAGCATTGAAAAACTCATTGTACTTGCGGGCGTTCTCGCTGCGTTTCTTGAGCTCGTCCTTGAAATGGCGAAGCTTCACACGAAGGACTGCTGCCTGGAGGGCATCTAGTCTGCTGTTCATGCCGCAAATCTCGTGAATGTATCGCGTCTGGCTGCCGTGGTTTGCGATGAGGCGGATTTTTTGCGCAAGTTCATCGTTTGCGGTGAAGAGCGCTCCGCCGTCGCCGTAGCAGCCGAGTGGTTTTGCGGGGTAAAAGCTTGTGATGGCAATATCCCCGAACGTGCAGGCGGGGACTCCGTTTTGCATGGCCCCGAACGCCTGAGCCGAGTCTTCGATCAGCCACAGGCCGTTTGTCTGTGCGCATTCTCGGATTTTCTCATACGGGGCGCACTGCCCAAAGAGGTTTACCGCAATAATGCCTTTTGTCTTTGGCGTGATGAGATTTGCAATGCTTTCTACGCTGACTTGGAGCGTTTCCGAGTCAATGTCGGCAAATTTTGGGATGCCTCCGAGGCGCATCACGCATTCGGCGGGGGCGATAAAGGTAAAGTCTGGAACGATGACTTCGTCACCCGGTTTGAGCCCGAGAGCAAGGAGTGCAATCGTCAATGCGTCCGTTCCGCTACCGCAGGTAATGGCGTGCTTTGCTCTCGTGAATTCCGCAAGTTCTGATTCCAGCGCCTGGACGACCGGCCCTCCGATAAAACAGCCGCTGTCGAGGACATCCTGTTCGGCTTGCTTAAATTCGGATAAATAGGCTTCGCGCTGTGCACGTATATTGATAAACGGAATCATGGTGTGCAATTTAGCATTTTCCCGCCCCTTGACAACTTTTAAACTTTTACTATCTTTGTGCTAACATTTTTAAGTAGGTTTTCACCCGGAGATTTTAAGGTGCCTCAACACAAGTCTTGCAAAAAGCGTTTGCTCCAGGCCGAAAAGGCCAACGCAATGAACCGTTCCACCCGTAGCGCTATCCGTGCTAGCCTCAAGGTTATCCGCACTGCTGCTACGAAAGCCGCTGCCCTCGAAGAAATGCCGAAGCTCTTCAGCATGCTCGACAAGGCTGCCGTTTCTCACCGCGCTGGTTTCTGCGCCAACCGTGCTGCCAACTACAAGGCCAAGGTTGCTAAGGTCATCAACGGCCTCGCTTAATTAAAGTCTTTTACAAGGTTTTAAGCAAAATGAACCGATATGCCAATGGTGTATCGGGTTGTTTTGTCATATACAGCTTTTTTAGATTGAATTGCAAAAAAAAGTGATATAGAATACTCTCGATTAGACGAAAAATTGTGATTTTGGTTAAAAAAAGCCAAAAAAAGAAAATATTTTTTTTGTTACGATTCTTTTTTACTAGATTAAGTATTGGGTTTCAAGGAATTATAATGTCGTCTATTAATTTTGCTACAAGAGAAATTAGTTGTAAGGTCGTTTACTATGGTCCTGGTTTAAGTGGTAAAACCACGAATTTGCAGGTTATCCATCAGAAAATGCCTCAAGACAAGCGCACGGACATGGTTTCGCTCGCAACAGAAGGTGATCGAACCTTGTTCTTTGACTTTTTGCCTTTGAATTTGGGTGACATTAAGGGTTTTAAGACCCGTTTCCAGCTTTATACTGTTCCTGGTCAGGTTTATTACAACAGCACCCGTAAGCTTGTTCTTCGTGGTGTCGATGGGATTGTCTTTGTAGCAGACTCCCAGCGTTCCCGTCAGGCTGAAAACTTGGAAAGTCTCCAGAACCTGCGTCAGAACTTGCAGGATTACGGCATGAACTTGGACGACATTCCGTTCGTGTTGCAGTACAACAAGCGCGATATGGAGAACGTCTTTACACTGGATGAAATGAACGAAATGCTCAATCCAGAAAAGAAGCTCCCGTTCTTCCCGGCGACTGCCCATAATGGCAAGGGTGTCGTGACGACGCTCAAGACGATTGCCATGTTAGTCATCGAAAAGTTTAATGTGAAGCAGGGATTCTTGCGCAAAGCCGCCGTGAATGCCGGTGCCGCAGCCCCTGCAAGTGATGCTCCGGCCGAGAATGCGGATGCTAAACCGCAGGCCGCATCTGCTGCTCCGCAGCAGCCGACGTCCCCGTTCCGTATGCCGTCGTTTGCCGCCAAGCCGCAGGCAAACATGGCGAACTCCGGCGGTGCCGGTTCTGGCTTGTTCCAGAAGGGGGCCATGTCTTCGCCGTTCGCACGTCCGCGCGTGTCGACTGCCGTACCTAGAATGCCCACGTTTGGCAGGTCGGTCGATAAACCTGCACAGACGGATGATGATGAAATTGTTTTACGTCCGTACAAACCGAAAGACAAGTAAATCTAAAATCTGTGGTGTAATATGAGCGATTATACAATTTATTCTGATGATGCTAACAAAGTGCGTCGCTTGATGATGGCCTACCAGGCCAGTGTCAAGTGCGAATATGTTGTTCTTTGCCATCGTGATGGAAACATCATTGCCGAAGTCGGTTCCCTTGGATCTGACCTTGATGCAACGCCCCTTGCGGTTTTGAGTATCGCCGCGTTTGACTCTTCCCGTCAGATTGGGGTGATGCTTGGCGGCGAAAAGTTCCAGTCCGTATCGTTTACGGGCGAGAACCGTTCCGTTTATATTTCTCCAGTGGACCAGTCGCTTTTGCTTGTGCAGGTCTTTAACGGAGGAAGACTCCCGAACCGTATTGAAGACTTTAACCGCTTGCTGGTCGAAAAGCTGGAGGACGCCGTTCCTGCGTTTACGCAGAATACGAGCAGTCTTGTTCGTTAGGAGGTGCTTGTGGCAGGTCGGTTTCCGCCACTGCGAAACTTGCGTAAGACGACTGTCTTGGCGATAGTCGTTTTTCTTGGTTTCTTTGTCCACCGCTTTGTCATGTTCTTTATCGATGACGAAGTTAGTTTTACCGACAATTCCGATATTGAGCTTTCGCCTGCGAATAGTGTCGTTTGCCGCCATATTGTGAATGGGGAGCCGTTTGGCGCCGATAGCGTGTTCGAAGAGAATACGAGACTTTACGTTTTTTCGTCTATTACAAATTCTGCACGTTATCAGGAAGATACCCTGTTCCACATCTGGTTCTTGGGTATTGATACAATCTTTGTAGAATCCTGCAACCTTACGGGTGACGTTTGCAGCTCGATGCTTGCTTCGGACTTGGTCGAACTTGGCGAATGGAGTGTCGATTTGGTGGCTGGCCGTAAGTTGCTTGCGAGCAGGCAGTTCCGCGTGGTGACCCCTTCCCGGTAATTTTGTATGCGGTCTATTCCTTGTCTGGGCCTGCTGTTTGCCAGCTTAGCCTTTGCGTTGGATGTGGATTCGCTCCCGGTCTGGGATCCTTCAATTCTTGAAAGAAATGCTTTAGAAAATGCGCCGGATGCGACGAGTCCTGTTGCGACTATGAATGCGCCGGAGGCCGAAGATTCATCGCGTGCAGAAATCGAGACGCACGGTTACAAGACGATGCTGGTGACTGTGGGCGATGGTGGAACGCAGGTCGATCAGGAACTGCGGCTCTCGATTCAGGGGCACCTTGCCGATAGCGTTTATATTGATGCTCTTTTGTCGGATGTGGACCGCAAGGCTGGGGACCAGACGACGGCAACGCTCCAGGAAGTGGACCAGATTTATTTTCGGGTGGAATCTCCGTATGCGATGTTGCATTTGGGCGATTTGACGTGGACGGACAATTCGATGGGACTTACGTCGTTTAGCCGTTCGACGCTTGGTGCAATGGCGACGCTTCGCTATCATGGCTCCGAGGTGAGTGGCGCGTGGGGCACGGACGAGGTGACGCGTTATTCGCGCTCGTTCAGCGGTGTGCAGGGGCAGCGCGAAGGTTATCATCTCGATGAATCGGGCGGTTTCATTTCGGTAGTGCCGAATTCCGAAAGAGTCTGGTTGAATGGTGTAGAGCTTGTGCGAAACCGCGATTACGAAGTGAATTATGCGGGTGGCCTTTTAGACTTTAAGAACGGGATTATTCCGGGCTCGGATGATGATGTCCGTGTGGAATACGATGCGTACTTGGATAACGATATTTATACGATGTATGCGGCCCGAGGTAGTTTGCGGTTTGAAAATGTGTTCTTTGATGTGTCGGGATTCCATTTGGAAAATGATGTGGACCGCATGCGAAAAAGCACGCTCGATAGCGCCGATTACGAACGCTTGAAAAACGACCGGGGCGGAGAATTGAAAGATTCTTTGGACCAGGATTTGCACCGCCCGAAAATGTCGGAACGCTTGGGAGCACGCCTCCGCCTACAGGCGGAACATCGGTTTTACGCCGATGTCGAACTCGGGCTCAATCGCATGGATTCGAATACAGTTTCAAAACACGTCGGTGGCCCGAGTGGGCGTGCGTTCAGATGGCTTGTGACTACAGACTCGACGCAGAACATGAATGCGTTCCCGGTAGCGCTCTCGGTCCATGGAAATTACGTTCAAGAGGGGTTTGCCATATCTGAATTTGGCGGTACTGAACGGGATTGGGATGCGTATGCACTCCGCAATGAATGGGACTTGGACAGTGCGCTTTTGAAGGGCGACTTGCGCTATGACGAACTTGCGCTCAGGATACGCTTGGGCAAGGATTGGTTTGGAACGGCCAAGTGGGGATACCGCCGTGGCGATGATGAACGCTGGAATTCTTCGCGTTCGGAGTTTATGCTTGTGCATCGCGGTTTGGACGCAACAAGTGAATTTACGGCAGCCTATGTTTCAAGTACACAGGAAGTGGACCAGAAACGTTATCAGGGCACATTCTCTTCGGAATTTTTGCGCGGATTCTTTAGGCCGTTTGGCAGTGGCGATGTGCGCTATTCTGTGCGCGATTCGCTTGGCTATAAGACGGAACGCGGTTATGCAAAGACTGCTGTTGGTGCTACATTGAATGATGACTTGTGGAATGTGAAGGAGGCTGTTGGAACGCTCACCGTGCGCAAACACGATATCTCGGGTCGTGCGGACGGGCGTGCGGAATATTCCCGCGATGAGGACTGGCGCGATTCCGTGAATCTCGTGACATGGACGCAGTCGGCTGAGGCGAACTTCCGGAAGTTTAACCTTTCGCACTTGTTGCAGTATTCGCATGCTGTGACGGATTCTCTGGGCGCCTCGGATTCTTGGGTGGGCGACTTGACGACGAACTTTGGTGGTGACGATATGGGCGTGCAAGGCTCTGTCGCGTACCGTTTCGGTATGACTTCGGAGCAGACTTACACGGCCATTTACAAGGCTGTCGCAAAGGGCACGGGCGATGTGCGTTACGATAGCCTTACGGGCTCTTTTATCGAAGGCGTCGATAACGGTGACTTTGTCTATGAAGGCATGGGCCGTAACGATTCCGTGGGTGCAGTACTTTCGTCAAATGCGACGTTTGAAGCCTCTTTGGAATGGAACCCGGGAGTTTCGCTTGGAATTTCGCAAGGGCTGTTGCGCGATATCACTTTGAGTGCATCGTATCACTCCGAAGCCGAAGATACAACAGGCAAGAAGATTTATTTCCCTCCGGCTTATCCGGCGGCCTTGCGTCGCGTGACGGCGGGAACCGTTTCGTGGGAAGCGAGCCTTGCCTGGGAGCATCCGTCAGGAATTTCTGCATCGTATAACCCGAGTGCAAGTTACGAAAAGAAAATGTCTTCTATCGGGTATTTTCAGGATATGTTCGATCATAAGCTGTCTGCCGGATTTAATATAAACGATAATCACTATGTTGGAGTTGATAATACTTTTGAAAAAGTTCACTTGGGCGCATTGCAAAAACTGGACTGGAACATTTGGGAAATCACGGGCCGCTACACTTGGAAGTTTCCGGCGGGCTTTAGCTTGATGCCTCGTGTGCGCTACAGGGAAGGTTCTGGCGAAGATGATATGGAAGAACGTTTCGGGGCGCATCTTTGGGAAGAGGAACTGCGTGTGGGTTTTGAAAAAGAGGGCGTTGTCGATGCTCATGTGTCGTTTGCGTCAATTCAGATGGACACGCATGATGGTGTGATTCCGTATCAGATGATGTCTGGTTTTGGTGATGGCATTACGTACCGACTTGAGGCGATGGCTTCGGTCGAGGTGAATAACTTCTTGTCGCTTTCGCTCCGCTATGTCTTGCGCTTTGGCGATGCAGAAGAAAATGTGTTCCAAAAACTGGCTACCGAGGCGAAGGCGTATTTCTAGTATGAAGTTGTGGTGGCGAAATATTTTGTGCGTTGTGGCGGTGCTCTTGTTGGGCGCGGTTTGGGGCTATGCGTCCGAGTGCCGTATTGAACGTGTGGAATGGGTGGGGGAGCATAGCGAGTTTGAAGAGCTTTCGATGAATGATGTTGTCGGGGCACCTTGTGGTTCTTGGCGTGCGGCAAAGCAGAAACTGTTGCGCTATTATGAGGACCGTGGGTTTGTTGGTGCTAAATTGGATGTCGCAGTGGATAGTGCTGGCGTCATGCGTTGCGAGTTTGTACGTGGCAGCGCGTGGGTGTGGGCTAGTCCGGAAAATCTTGATTCGGGAGCGACTGATGCTGACGTCTTTGCGCAATTGACGGGGCTTGAAATTGGCGAAAAAGTTTCGCTTTCGGATTTGGAGCGCTCGGAGCGCAGGCTCTCGCGATTGGGCTATTACGAAAAGACTGCCGATGTGCGCTTGTTCCGCGATCCTGTGCGCAACCGCATTATCCCGGCATATTCCATGCGGGCGGCTCCGATTTCTGCAGCCGAAGGATTCCTCACGTATTCGAGCGATGAGAATGTCTGGGAAGGTAAGATCAATCTCGAATTGTTCAACATCTTGGGGACGGGGCGCGATTTGCAGATGGAGGGCTATTCGCAGAGCGATTCTAGACGGCTAGAAGGCTCGTATCGCGAACGCTTTATCTTTGGGACGGCCTGGGATGTGCTTGTGCGCGGGTTCTTTGAAGACGATTCGCTGTCACGCGATTCGCATTTGGAACTTGGCGTGTCGCGAAATGTGGGCTTTAACTTTGATGTGGCGGTATTCGTGGGCATTGGCAATGACGAGAAAAGTTCGACGTTTGAACTTTCGTACGTGTCGTTTGACCGGAGCGTTTTGCCTCGGAGCGGAACGTCATTTGATTTGTCTCTGGCGTGGATGATGGACCGCCCGGATTCGCTTGATAGCTATTTGCGTTTGCAATCATCGCTTGTGTATTACTTGCCTTTGTGGAAGAACTTTATTGTGCGTTACTCGGCAGCGGCTGGCGCGTTGCTCCCGTCGGGGGGCTCGTTTGCGCGCGAGGACTTGTTTAGCCTGGGCGGCATCAATTCGTTCAAGGGGATGATGTATGGCTTTATGCGGACGCGGGCGTACGGTTTTTCGCAGGCCGCGTTCTTATGGCAGGATGGCTACGATTTGTCGATTGAGCTTTTCTACCAGCCGGGGATTTATAGGCGGATGAAGCCGTTCCACGGGTGGGCGCGCGAGCACGATTATGGCATCGGGTTTACGCAGTACCGCAAGGCCTGGAGCTTTAGCATTTACTATGCGCTCCGCAATGGGTGCGATTACCTAGACGGTGTGCTAGGTTTTGGCGTGAAAACGCTGTTTTAACGGTCTTGTGTGACTGGATAACGTCATGCTGAGCGAAGCGAAGCATCCAGTGACATCTAGGGTGTTGAAAACGAGACTGGATTCTTCACCCTATCGGGTTCAGAATGACGACTTACTGCTTAGAGTCGCGGAACGCGGACTTTGTCGCCGGCGTTGAGGTGCTCGAGCATGACGCCCGGGTTCACGGACTGGAGGGCCGAGAGCACGTAGAAGCGGGGGAGGTTTTGTGTGCCTGCGCCATACGTTCTGCGGAGGAGCTTGAACAGGTCTTCGCCATCGTTAGCGGTGACGACTTTGTAAAGCCCCTTGTTCGACGGGTCGGACTGCAAGGCGGAGAGCGCGTTCGAGAACTTGGCGACGAAATTTTCGGCGTTGTTGCTCGGCTTCGTGGCTTCAGCGGCTTGCTTCACCTGTTTAGGCGGTTTGCTGAGCCCGGATTTGCGGCTCGTGCTCTTTCCGGTGACGGACGGCGGGAGCTTGAATGTCGGCGCCTTGAATGCGTTCATCTTGAGGCTCACGTCGGCGGTATCTTTGCCTTTTTTGACCGGTTCGAGCTTCAAAATGGAGTCCAGCGAGGCGATGTAGTTGCTGTCGGGCCATTCTTCGAGCACCATGCGCTTGTTCACCTCGACAATTTTGGCAGTCGGGTGGTCGTTTCCGCAGGCAATCAAAAGCAAAGAACTGAGCAACAATAAAGATTTCATGCTATAAAAAATACTAAAAATGAGGTTGCAACTTGCCAAAATCCTAAAAAACAACTAAATTTTGGCTCTCAACAATTACTTCACAGGAAGTTTTATAATGAAAGAAGGTATCCACCCTAATTATCAACCGGTCGTGTTCGTCGATGCGAATACGGGTAAAGAATACATCACCCGCTCCACGAAGTCTTCCGCCGAAAAGAAGACTATCGATGGTGTTGAATATAACGTGATTTCCTTGGAAATCACTGCTGATACCCATCCGTTCTGGACGGGCAAGCAGCATCGCGTGGATACGGCTGGCCGTATCGACAGCTTCAACAAGCGCTATGGCGGCGGTGCTAACATCACCTCTGCAAAGCGTAAGACTCGCAAGGCTGCTCCGGTCAAGGCTGAAGAAGAAGCTTAATCTTCTTAAATTTTGGGGCCTCCCTAACTAGGGAGGCTTTTCTCTTATTTAACCCTGAGGACGCAAAATGAAAAAACTTAGCATTTGTGCCGCTGCCATCATCGCTCTTGCTATGACGGCTTGCGATAACGGTAAGACTGGTACCATCGAAGGTGAAGTCCGTGATGCTTTCACCAACAAGCCGTTGGAAATGCCGACTGTCGGTATGGACTCCACGATTTACACCACTCTTTCCAAGAAGTACGAATTCAACCAGGAACTCCGCAAGGGCAAGTTCAAGTTCGTCAAGGTTCCGGTTGGCGCTTACAGAGTTTATGCTGGTCGTTCCAAGTATGTGAAGACCCGTATGAAGATTGAAACGACGGAACAGAATCCGAACGCTTCTCTCATTCTTTACATTTACAGCGCCCAGGTTGATCCGGGTCTGTACCAGGGTACTCCGGAAGGCCCGCTCAAGATTGATAACAAGTGGGTTGTCTACTCTACGAACTGCGATGAATCTATCGCTGGTTACCGCTTGACTATGCCGCAGCAGCAGGCTGGTGATGCAAAGGCAAGCCTTGCTGAAAAGATTGGTGTCAAGAAGAAAGGCAAGAAGGGCAAGAAGGCTAAGAAGGCCGCTCCGGTCGCTCAGGTCGCAGCTGCTGTGACGAACCTCCCGGATCCGCGTGTTGTCGATGGCAAGCTCGAAGTGTTCTACCACAACTCTTCTTCTGTGTCTACCGCAATTACGGCTAAGACCTATCCGGCTGTCGTCGCTCCGATCGCTTCTCACAAGGACTGCAAGGGCTTTGGCGCAGGCGAAACGAAGGGCGTGTTCCCGGTCAAGGATAAGGCAACCGATCTCAAGGTCGAATACGTTGCTGAAAACCTCTTCAAGATCTCTGGCAACCTCCCGAAGGGCAAGCAGATTATTCAGCTTTCCCAGGACGGAAAGACTCTCCAGACCTACTATTTCGAAGCTAAGTAATTCGGAATACGTTTGAAATTGAAAGACGCTCGGTTCTTTGGACCGGGCGTTTTTTTGCAAATCATAAAAATTTTACAATAAAAATGTGGGCCGAAATCGCGAAAAATGCGTGTTAATATAATGGGTAGGGGATGTTCCTTACCATTATAAGGACATGCAAATGGCTAATGAAACTATCAAAAATGAAACATTTTTAGGGGATACTCGCGAGTTTTGCGAACGGCAAAAACTTGAGGAAATTAAGAAACAAAAATACCTTGACCCGCTTTACGATGCCGCTTTCAAGGCGTTCTTGAGCGACGAACAGGCTCTCGTCAGCTTTTTGAACGGGGTATTCCACTTGGGGGGCGATAACAAAATCAAGTCTGTCACGGTCAAAAATACTGAAATCAACATTATCTTTCCGCAGGTCAAAACGTTCAGACTGGATATTCGTGCGAAAACCGCGAACGGGTTTTGCATCAATGTGGAGATGCAAAAGGCTAAGCCTCTTCATTTTGTAGAGCGGGTATTGCTTCAACATAGTGCGTTTTTGCTCCAAAGCAAGTACGAATTGGACCAAGAAACTTTTGCGGGACAGTCTACTAATCTCTCCGATGCGGAACGTGCAGAGCGTGAATCTCGTCGCTATGAAATCCCACCGACTTTTGCCATCTGGATTTGCGATTTTGCCATCCAACAGCAGGATGACTATCGCGGCACTTGGGCCATTCGCAACGATAAGGGCTTGACGATTTCCGATAAGGTTAAGTATATTATATATGACTTGACTAGGTTTGACAGGTCTGAGGAGCAAGTTGAGACCGATGAGGATCGCTGGCTATTTTTGCTGAAACACGCAGGTAGCGCCCTATCACTCCCGGATTTTGGCGATGAGACTATTGCGAAGGCAATTCATCGAATCTTGGTTGACAATGCTTCGGAAACGCTTTTAAGAGAACAGGTAAAGAGTATGGTTTTGACGGAAGAAGAACAGGATTATCTCGCCTGGATTAAGATGAAAGGAGTTAATTTGGGTGCCGATAAAAAGGCGCGCGAGATGGCAACGAAAATGCTGTTGAAAAACGAACCTATTGGTAAAATTATTGAATATACAGAACTTTCTGAAGCTGACATTGGGGCGATTAAATCGGAAATCGATCAAAAGTAATTAACGAAAAGCCGGCGAAGCCGGCTTTTCGTTTTATCAAAACTTAACTGGATGGGGGTTGGATGCAAGATTTCACTGGATCCTTCACGGCTTACGCCGTTCAGGATGACGAAAAGTGGTTACGCGCCGGCAGCCTCTAGTCTCGCTACATGGCAATAAGCCAACTCTTTAGTTTTCTCGTCACGTAAATGTAGGCTGGAGCCTTCGCAGTAGCGCCAGTATTTGCAGGTCTTGCAGTCGCCGATTTTAGCCCAGCTGCGGTCGCGCATCACCTGGTAGCGGTTCTGCCACACGTCCCAGAGGTCGTCCTTGTAGATGTTGCCTTGGATGTAGTCGCCGCGCAAGCTCGGGCAAGCCGAGATGCTTCCGTCGCAAAGCACGGAAGAGACGTTTACGCCGGCGCGGCAGAAGAACGGGTAATTGCGCGCGTCTTTCTCGTAGCTGCCGAGGAATCCTTCGCAGCCATAATTCACGTTGATGACGTTCATCGATTTTACTTCGCGGATGAAGTCGAACACTTGGCGGAATTCCTGGTTCGTGAGCTGGAACAGCGGATTGTCCTTGGCGCGACCCTTCGGGAATACGGTCGCAACGCGCCAACGCTTCACGCCGATTTTCAAAAGCAAGTCGAGAATCTTCGGGAGTTCCTTGAGGTTCTCGCGGTTCACGCAGGTCATCACGTCGAAGGTAATTCCTTGCGTATGGGCGGCCATGTCGATGGCGCGCAGCGCGCGTTCAAAGCTATGCGGGTCGCCGCGGAAATGGTTGTGGTTTGCTTCGAGACCGTCAAGGCTGATCGTGAGCGAACGCAGCCCGGCGTTCAAAAGGCGCGAGTAGCGTTCGGGAGTCATCGCAAGTCCGTTTGTGACCATGCCCCAGGGGTAGCCGCGCTTCTTGATTTCTTGGCCGCATTCTTCGAGGTCCGGGCGCATGAGAGGTTCGCCGCCGGTAATCACCACGATAAAGTGCTTCGGGTCGATGTGCGGGGCGAGCTTGTCGAGTACGCCCATGAAATCTTCGCGGGGCATGTCGGGGATGGCGTCCTTGACGCAGTCGCTACCGCAGTGCAAACAGTGCAAGTTGCAGCGGAGTGTGCATTCCCAAAAAAAGTACGTGAGCGGGTGCGCCTTGATTTCGTTGTGGCGGTAAAGACGATAAGCTTCAAGAGCGAGTTTCTTTTTAAGCGAAAGTTGCATAAATCCTAATAATTTTCTTTGGTGTAATATTTCTTGTCGAAATCTTTTTTGGTGTAGGTTGTTTTTTCGCCTTGCTTGTTGGTGCAATCCATATTGGTGTCGCCTTCGGTTCTGCGGCAAGTAACTCCGTCATTGCAGGTGTATTTTAAAGTGCATTTTGAATCTACACCGTATTCGGGGCACATGGCGTCAAAATCGCAAACCGTCAGATCCGTGTTTGGGTTTGATGTTGCAAGGCATTCTTTGACGGTCTGCTCGATTTTCTTCAACTTGTCTTCGTAAATCTTTTGGCATTCCTCGTCTAGCGCGGGCTTGTTCTTTTCCCATTCCTCTTTCATTTTCAGGTAATCGAGGTATTCCTGAGTGGGGCGGGTCGTGCCGTCGCTGCAAACTTCGTCTGTGTGGAGCCTGACCGGAGCGCCGTATAGAGCAACAAACCTGTCGAGTTCCTGGCGCAATTTGGCAAGGCACTGCGGGACTGTTTGCAATGTATTTTGGATGCTGTCGATTATGCTGACGCCTGCACGTTTTGCCTTTTCTTCTGCATTCATCTTGGCGATGTCGGCGGAAAAGGAGGGCTGGTAATACGTTATGAGCGAATCGCCGAGTGTGCAAGTTACTTCGCCTGCGCTGGAGCTTGACGAAACGCTTTCGCTTGAACTAGACGATTCTGAACTTGAAGATGCGACTGTTTCGCTGGAACTGGATTCGCCGAGGCTAGAACTAGATTCGACGGCGCTGCTGGAGCTTGGCGCGTTAGAACTAGAGCCCTCGTCGTTGCTGCTGGAGCTGGATTCGATGCCCGAATCGTTGTCGCATGGGCAACCTGATTCCGTGACGCTGTCGCCGTTACACCCCGCCCAAAAGAAGGCGGTAGTCGTGAGTAAAAGATTTTTCCAATGCTTGCGAATGTTCATTCTGGTTCCTTTACATCGTATTTTTCTTTAAATTCATCTTCGGTGTATGTCGTTTCGTGCTCTTGTTTGTCATAGCAAGTCACGTCGGTTTGGCCTTCGTCCTTGTAGCAAGATACGCCATCATCGCAATTGTAATAATAGGTACACGGGTCGCGCTTGTAAAAGGTACACTTGGTCGAGTCATGAGATTGGTAATCTTCTGGGTTCTCGCAAACGTAAAAATCAATTCCATATTCTGGACAGGCTCCACCTGAAAAGGTGCAGGTTGCTTTTACTTCGCTTGAAGCAGCGTTGTCACTGCAGCCATTCCAGAAAAATGCTGCGATGGCGAGAAAAATTTTTTTCCAGTGCTTGTAGAACATTTTTAGTTTCCTTGCGATTCCGAATCTAGGCCGTCTTTGTTTTTCTTGTAGATTTTTCTGAAGCTGCTATCGTCGTAGACGATTCCGTCGTTGCATTCGTAAAATTTTGCGGGGTAATACGGAATGCCGTAATCGAGACAAACCTGTGTAAGTTCGCCGTGTATAGTGTCGGTAACGCAACCGCCATCGTAATAGGGATCTTTGACGATGATTTGTTTTTCAGTGCAGGTGTATCCGTTTTCGCAAGTGACCGTAGAATCGTTTTCAGAGGTGACTTCGCAATCCATTTGCGGCACGCCGTAGGCGGGCATAGGCAATGGTTCGGAACTGCTTGATATTTTATCTTCGCTGCTGGAGCTTGAGTTTTGTATTTCTGAACTGCTGGAATATTGTGGAGGGGCGCCGTAAAGGGGCGGTTCCACCGTGGTGGAACTGGTGTCGCAACTGGCCCAGAAAAATCCGGTGATTGCAAGTGAAATCTTTTTCCAGTGTTTGTAAAACATTTTTAACTCCTCATGCCCTCCAGGGGCTCACACTCCTATAAATATATACAAAATAAGTCTCAAAATGCTCCAAAACGGCGATAAAACTCGTGTGCCGAATACTTTTTGTTGCATCTGTTGCATATAGGCTTGCTATAAGGTGTTTCGAGTCGAAAATTCGCCCTGCCGCGTTCGTATTTTGCGTATAAAAGTTATATTTAGGGCACTATGAAAAAAGAAACGTTAGGAAGGGACGGTGTAAAGCCTAAGTCTTTGCGTCAGTCCTTTATGGAATGGAAGAATTCCCTTCATTGGGATAAACCTCAGAATATCATGTTGGTGGTTACGGCAACCGTGCTCGTATCTGCTTTCCTCGTCTTTAACAACTTATCCGTGGCCTATGCACGCCGTTGGGATATCGAGTGGGGTTATTACTCGATTCTTGTAACGTTCCTGCTACTTGTGGCGGGTATTGTTGTCAATGCTCCGTTTGTTGCAAAAAATATTCGCGGCTACTTGCCGAGCGGCAAGAGCTTTTGCGGGCTTGCGCTTTTGCTCATCGTGTTCTCGGTATTCATTTTCGGGAACATCGGCAATTCGCACCGTGTTTTGAGTGACGAGACGAGCTGGGAATCGATGGGCCTCCAGATGTATTTCCAGCATACAGGCGGTGTCTGTAACGAAGGCGTCTGGACGGATGGCGTTCTCGATTGCAAGACCGAAGTGAACAACTTCAAGGGCAAGGCTCTTGGATTTGTCTATTCGCTTGTATTTAACTTCATGGAACCGAATCGCGATTCGGCGCTGATGGTGAACTATCCGTTCTACATCTTGAGCTTGATTGCGTTCTTCCTTGCGCTTAGCAAGTGGTTCAAGAGCGATAAGCTTGCGCTTGCGGCGACGGCGTTCTTGGGTGGTATGCCGATTTACCTGTTGCAGTCGCGCTCGGCATCGACCGAAGTCCTCTACATCCTTTTGCTTGCGGTACTCATGGCATGGTATGCGTTTGTGCCGACGAACAAGGTCACGTGGAAGCATTTCCTTTTGACGGTTCCGTTGCTTGGATTCTTTGCACAGACTCGTCAGGAAACCGTTTTTGCGTTTATCCCGTTTGCACTTTACTATTACCGCTATTTCCTTGAAAAGTCCTATCGCTTGCCGGCGTTTGTTGCGGCTGTCATTGCGGTGAGCTGGCCTTCGATTAACACGATGGCTGCGTATCGCGGTTACGATTTTCAGGGCGGTACGCATGCGGCGCACTCGTTTGAAAACTTGTGGTTTAATCTCAAGACGAATATCGAAGTGATGATGAACCTCAAGCCGGATGCTGCGTTTGGCGGTATCATGGAAAATCCGTTCTACACGACATTTACCGTGATTTTGCTTTTGGCGACGGCTTGGCTTTTGTTCCGAATGATTTATTCTCGCCGTTACGTGCGCGGGTTCATTCTGGGCATCACGTTCTGCATGCAGATTTTCGTGATTCTTTTGAACGTGTCCGGTACGTTTACGATTGACATCAACCAGCGTTATGTGCTTGTGGCGCTCCCGCTATTTGCGCTTTTGATGGCGCTTGGCCTTTATGATGCGCTCGTGTTTACGACGAAGATGAAACGTGATGCGGCTGCAAAAATTGTGGCCGGTGTGGCTTGCCTCTTGTCTGTCGGGTTGATGGTTTACCATGCCCCGAGCTACAAGGCGAACATGCTTTATTACAAGAACAAGCTCCTCATCGAAGAAGATTTCTTGAATACGGAGCTTGCAAAGTATCCGAAAAATTCTGTGTTCATTTACGCAAGACCTTGGCAGATGCTTGCTTCGGGACATACCTCGTTTAGCGAAAACACTTTCAAGAACTGGAGTACCGAAACATTTGCTGAATGGTTGCAGAAGTCTGGCGGCAATATTTATCTCGTGCGTGGTCAGGATGGCTATGGCTCGGTGAACCGCAATAGCCGCGTGGTCGGGTTCAAGACGACGGATCAGATTGACGATATTCTCAGCAATTACAAAAATGAACGTGTGCTGATGGAAGCTCGCTTGTTCGGCTATGGTCTTGCTATTTACAAGATTATTTCGAAGAAGGGCGTGTCGCATTACGCACAGAACTTCATGGTGACCGAAGAATCGAACGGCATGATTGTGGCGAACAAGCTGTTCCCGGAATCGATTGCTTGCGACTACAAGTTGAACGACAAGGATCAGGGCGAAATGCTCGTGTCGAACAAAGCGGATACGCTGGTCTTGGATTCTTCGAAGATTCGCGCCGGCATGAACCGCGTTGTGCTGAGCTGCTCGATGCCGGACGGAGATACGCTTGTGACGTATCGCGACTTCTTTGTCGATGGCGAGAATGTGGCGCTTTTGTCCAAAATGAAGATGGGCAAGTTCTTCCAGGAATGGGGCGAACCGCAGATGAACACGACTGTTGAACATCATAAGCTCACGATCGATGGTGAACCGTTCCGCTACGGTATTGGTAGCCACGCCAATTCGGCTATTGAATTCCCGCTTTCTCGTAATTACGACTGGCTGAATGTGGTTATCGGCCTTGACGATGAAAGTGCTTGCGGTGATGGTGCCTTCTTTGTGGTTGAAGCGGATGGACGTGAAATTTACCATTCCAAGAAGCTTTATACGACCGATAAGGAACGCTTGAAACTCGACGTCAAGGGCGCAAAGTCGATTAATTTGCGTGTACTGATGGGTAAGGATAAGGACTGCGACCACGGCGACTGGGCTCATGCCTGGCTTGAGGCTGAAAAGTGAAAGTCCTTGTAGCTCCGCTGGATTGGGGACTTGGGCATGCGACTCGTTGCGTGCCTGTTGTCCGCGAATTCTTGCGGGCGGGGGCCGAGGTGGAACTTGCTGTAGTCAAGGCGAACGCAAACTTTTTCCGTGAGGTATTCCCGGATTTGCGACAGCGCTTGGCTCCGAGCTACAACATTGTCTACCCGAAGCACGGCTACAATATGGCGCTTTGGCTGCTCAAGAATAGCATGCATCTGAATTCTGTCATGCGTTACGAGCATCATTTTGCCGAAGAGATGGTCGACCGTCATGGCTATGATGTGTTGTTCTCGGACAATCGTTTTGCGTTCTATTCCAAGAGGGCTTATAGTATTTACATGACGCACCAGCGCAGGATTGCGTTCCCGCGGGCGTTTGCGGCGTTTGAACGTATTGGTGTGATGTGGCATGCGAACATCATGCGCAAGTTCGATGAAGTCTGGGTGCCGGACTTGGAAATTTATCCGGGCTATGCGGGGTCTCTTTCGCATTCGGGTGCGACGCCGGGCGATAAGCCGATGCGTTACGTTGGGACGCTTTCGAGATTCTCGGACTGGGATGCAGGCGAGAATGCTAGGAATGCGCTTGGGAGTGCGCTTGGAAATGTGCCGGCGCCGGTCGATCTGGAGCGTGATGTGGACTTGATGAGTGTGTCGGAATTTATGGCGCACTCGGCGAACGTGGAATGGAACGCAGCTTCAGAAGAGCGTGCTTCTGGAAAGCAAACTTTTGGAATGCGAGCTCTTGGATTGCGCGCGGCCTACAAGGTTGTGGCGGTTGTGTCGGGTGTGGAGCCTGCACGTACGCAGTTCGAACAGCAGCTGCGTGATGCATTGGCGCAGATTCCTGGTCAGCACATGATGATTCTCGGGAAGCCTTCGGCGGAGCAAAAAACGTGGACCGAAGGGAATATCGAGTTCCACACGCACTTGGCAACGAACGATTTCACCGAAGCCGTGAAACGTGCCGATTTTGTGGTGAGCCGAGGCGGTTACAGCACTGTGATGGACATGGCGGAACTTGGTGCAAAATGTATCTTTGTACCGACGCCAGGTCAGTTTGAACAGATTGTCCTCGCTCACGATTTGTCGAAGGCGGGTTATGCCGTTGAAATTCCGGCAGATGAACTTTCTGCTGAAACGCTCACAAGCGCTTTCGAAAAGTCCGTGAAAATGCCGAAAGTCGAAAAGCAAAATTTGCTTCACGATGCGGTTGAAGATGTTGTTCGAAAATTTAAAGAGAGGTCGATATGAACCAGTTCGTTTTAGCTTTCCCGATTCCCGTTGCTGTTGATGAACCGTTTGCCATTACCGAAACGGTTCAGGTGAATGCGGATACCAAGACGTTGATGATTCCTGGTTGCAGTGTTCAATTTGACGTTGTACGCCAGCCGGCTTCTCCAGACGTTCTGGAAATTTTCAAGGAACGCAATGATTTGACGGAAGACGAAGAGAAGGCTATTGTTGCACACAAGTCGCTTTTGTTCTTGCTCGGGAACGTAAAGACGATGGACGATGTTGAAATGGTAAATTCCGCCATTTTGAAGGTTCTCAACGCGAAGGCTGCGGGCGTTTATATGCAACAGTCTGGCACGGCCTGGACCGCGAAGGCTTTTGAAGAACAGTTCGGCGATTGCGATTATGCGATGGACCCGTGGATTAACATTCTTGATTCGGGTGATTCGCTTTATACGCTTGGCCTGGCTGTGTTTACGTTGCCGGACTTGTGCATCTCGAATACGATTGAAGACCCGGAAGAGGCTCTCTTGATGGCTGCAGATAGCTTGTTTGGCGATGGCATCCCGGCAAAGTCTGGAAGCGTCATTGACTGGGGCGAGGGCGAAAAATACGTGCTCCGTCAAGAAACGAAGACGCTCTTCTCCAAAGATGCCCCTGAGTACAACAAGCAGGGTGTTCTGAGAATCGTGAAGAAATAACGCGCTCGCGGGCGACGAAGTCAATAGAAGGGGAGCTTATGGCTAATGTTTTAAAGTTTGAATCGATTGATAACGCGCGACAGCTCGGCGGGATTCCGGCGGGCGGTTCCCATGTCAAGCACAATTTGCTTTTTCGCAGTAGCAATTTGTCCAAAGCGACGGAACATGATTTGCACCGCTTGCGCGATGATTTTGGCGTTCATCTGGTAATTGATTTACGTTCTGACTTTGAATACATGCAAAAGCCGGACAAGCTCCTCGATGGGATGGATTCCGCTTTGATTCCTGTTTTGGACGATTCCATGCATGGTGATGCGTTTAACAAGGATCAAGTGGTGCCTGCGACGGGCGTGGACTTTATGGAATTCCTTTTTGGCATTGCCCGCCATCCGATTGCAAGTACGTTAAAAGACAAACTCTATAATTATTTTGTCGATAGCGATTATGCGAGCAAGCAGTATGCAAAGGTCTTTGAGACTATTCTTGCGCAAAAAGGCGCTCCAGTGCTGTGGCACTGTACTTCGGGCAAGGATCGTTGCGGCTTTTGCTCGGCGTTGATGCTTGCCGCTCTCGGTGCTGATGATAACGCTATTTTAGATGATTACGCGGAATCCGAAAACTCGTACCGCAAGCCGCTAGAGGCTATGACTGCTAAAGGTCGTGAATCGGGAATGACGGAAGAGCAACTCGACATTCTGCATTTCTTGGTGAGTGTCAAGCGCGAGTATCTTGAAATTCCGCTCAATCGCATTAATGCGGAATGTGGTTCGCTATTGAATTTTATCACGCAGCGGATGCACGTACCCACCGCGACAATTGACGCACTCCGGGAATATTATTTGGAATAATTGTTGCATCTTCGTCATTCCGAACATTCCGCACTCTCGTCACCCTGAGCAATCTACTCGCTTCGTCATTCCGAACGAAGTGAGGAATCCAGTCATTTCTCGTTTCGCAATACAAGACTTTACTGGATTCTTCACGGCTTCGCCGTTCAGAATGACGTTATACAAGACTTTACTGGATGTTTCGCGACTTTGTCGCTCAACATGACGCAAAAAGAAAAACGCAGGCCCGAAGGTCTGCGCGTTTTTATTATCACATTCTTGTTTATGCGATAGAGTCGAGCGGTCTCCGTGAGCAACAAACTCCTCGTATTAACGAGGAGTGGTTGCGAGAGCGAGGCGAAATCACATTCTTGCTTATGCGATAGAGCCGAGCGGTCTCTTACAGTTCCGGCTGCTTGCCGGTGAGGCGCACGAAGATTTCTTCGTACTTGGCGAGCGTGTTCTTCACGACGTCTGCCGGAATTTCCGGACCCGGGTAGGTCTTGCCCCAGTCGAGTGTTTCGAGCCAGTCGCGAACGTACTGCTTGTCGAAACTTTCCTGGTTCTTGCCTACCTGGTACTTGTCTGCGGGCCAGTAGCGGCTGGAGTCCGGAGTGAGAACTTCGTCGATGAGGATGGTTTCTCCGTCGATTTCACCGAATTCGAACTTGGTGTCGGCAAGGATGATGCCCTTGCTTGCGGCGTAGTCGCGGGCCTTCGTGTAGATGTCGAGGGACATGTCACGGAGAGTCGTTGCAACCTTTTCGCCTACGATATCGAAAGTCTGTTCGAAGCTGATGTTTTCGTCGTGGCCTACGTCCGGCTTGGTGCTCGGCGTGTAGAGCGGTTTTTCCAGCTTCTGGCAGAGCTGCAGGCCTTCCGGGAGAACATGGCCGCAGATCTTACCGGTCTTCTGGTAGTCCTTCCAGCCAGAACCGACGATGTAACCGCGCACGATGCATTCGACGGAGTGGCGGTGAGCCTTCTTCACGATCATGGAACGGCCGCGGAGGTAGTCGGCGTGCTTCTTCAAGACTGCCGGGTATTCGTTCACGTCGGCGGTGATGAGGTGGTTCTTCATGCCGAGGTGCTGGAACCAGAACAGCGAAAGCTGGTTGAGGATTTTGCCCTTACCAGGAATCGGGGTGGGGAGCACCACGTCAAAAGCGGAAAGACGGTCGCTAGCGACCATCAGGAAGCTGTCGCCGAGGTCGTACATGTCACGTACTTTACCCTGGTGGAACAGCGGAACTTCGGTAATGGGAGTATCAAATTTTAAGCTCATAGTGCAAGCAAATGTAGAAAAAGTAGCTGTTTGTAGCTAGTTCCGAGAGGCTAGAAATAAGAAAAAAAGTGATATTAGGACTGATTCTTTTTTATATTGAATCCAAAAGAGGTGAAAATGGATTTCTTGCGGATTTTGATTTTGTATGCGTATACGCTTTTTGTGTCCTTTCTCTTGATTGTCCTGATTGGATTGCTTTATAAAACAAAGACGAAAAAGGCTATTGTTCGTGTGACGTCTAGGGTGCTCGTGTATTTGTATAGCATATTTTCTTTGAGCACTGTCGCGGCTTCGGATCGTTTTATGGGGTTGAATGGTGATGAGGTCGTCCATAGTATCATTTGCATGATTATCTATATGGCAGCGTTGTTGTACGCGGTTGCCAAGAACGACCCGAATGCACATAAAAAGGTTGAATTGCATCTCAAAAAAGCAAAATAATTTTTGGGGGATTTTTTCACGAGCTGGTTTAGACCAGCTTGTTTTTTATGCAACGGTTTGATGTAGGTGTATTTCTGGCGCAGTCCTTTTAGATGTTATCCGCGTTGACGATATTCCTAACGGTGATTTTTTAACAAAGATAGCAGTGCTAAAAAGCCTCCCTTCGGGGAGGCTTTCATGCTTTTATGCTTTGGGTGAATTCTTGATTTCCATTTTCTTGTGGTACATGCTTTCGTCGGCGCGCTTGAATACATTGTCGACGGTATCGCCGGGCTTGTATTCTGACATGCCGTAAGCGACGGAGTAGCGTTCCCAAGGCTTGCGTGACTTGTTGTTTCGAGTCTTTTTAAATTCCGATTCGATAACCTTAATTAACTTGTCCTTGTTCTTGTAGTCGCTGTTTTGCAACAAGACGACAAATTCGTCGCCACCGACTCTGTAAATGGGGGATTGCTTATAAATGTTGCAGAATATATGGCAACAGCCTAAAATATATTTGTCTCCGCAGTCGTGTCCATAGTGGTCATTGACGTCCTTGAGGTCGTTGAGGTCAATCATGACAAAGCCAAATGTTGTGCTGCCCTTTTCGATTTGTTCTTGCAAAGTATCCTTCATCTTGTCGTAGGCGACTTTGCTGTTGACGTGGGTTAACGAGTCCTTGAAGGCAAGCTGCGTCATGTCTTCGGCTTGTTCCTGGGCGGAACGCGCCTGTTCTTCGGCTTCTAAAAGACCTTGTACGTAAGTGCGCATGTCTTGGGACATCTGCGAAATAGCGTTCGAAAGCGATTCGACTTCGTTGTCGGTGTGGATGTCCGGTGCATCGAAGATAAGCTCGTCGGGTGACTTTTTGCCGCGACTCTTCTCGGCAAAATGACGGGCGCTCTTTTCGAGTTCAAGAATTGGCCCGGTCACGTTGCGACGCAACCAGATAATCAAAATCAGCGCAAATAGCAAGCCTAAACCGAGTGAGAGTACAACGTTATAGACAACGTAGCTGTTGACTGTCTTGTGGAGTTCGGCGATGGAAACGTCTGCACAGATGACGCCGAAATGCACACCTAACGAATTGACGTATGGTTTACAGGCGGTGTAGGCGGGGCCCCATTCGGAATCTTCTTCGAAGTATGAGATTTCATCCTTCGTCATGGCCTTGGCGAATTTTCGAATTTCAGAAAGTTCATACGCGTCAGTTGGTTCCAGTAACTTCATGTCTTCTTCGCCACGTTCACGTTCTGCTTTGCTTGTGGCCGAGCAGATATTGTACATGGAATCGTTACGCACGAAAAGGGAGTAGAGGTAGAACAGTTCGAAGTCGTCGACCATGCCGTTGAGCAACTGTTGCACATCGTTGTATTTTTCGGTCTTTTGGCCGGTGATGGTGTTTTGGTAAAGGTCGTCGAGGTCTATGCGGTTGGTGGCGTAGTTCAGGATGTTGCTGAGCTTGTCATCGTAACGTTTGTAAAGCGACTGAGAGTAGGTGAGGTAGGCCTGGATCGAAAGCAAAAAGCACATGAATGCAATAAAGACGGCGCTACCAAGAATAAGACTTCTATGAATCGTTTTCTTATGAGTCATTTCGTTCTCCTTCGAGGTAAAAAATAAATCTTTAGGAGCAAAATGGATATCTAAATGCGAAAAAAGCGTTCCAATCCGGAACGCTTTTCTCGATTGTTAAGGGTGATTCCCGCTCGGTGGCGGGAATGACAACTTGAGTTTACTTGTACAAGAGAGCGAAAATCATGCCCGGACGGAAGTACTTACCAGCGGTGTACTTGAGTGCCGTGCTGTGGAGGAGCGTGAAGAGCTCGTTCACATCGACCTTATTGCTCTTGGCAATGGCGCCGAATGATTTCGTGAAGGCGGCGAGATTGCGCGGAAGCTTCGGGCTGATGCGGGAGTCGGCGAGGAGTGCGCCCTTCTTCAGGAGCTCCTTGTGCATCTTGTCGGCGGCAGTTGTGCTGAGGCCGAACTTTGCAACGAGTGCTTCCGGGTGGAGGCGGCAAGAACCGTTGAATCCTTCCGGTGCAGCAAACGGAACGCGTGCTTCGTCATAGAGGTTTCCGATCATGGAATCGGCGAGCACGGAGGCTTCCTTTTCCAAACCGTGGAACATCATGGCGGTCATGATGCTGTACTGAATGCCAATCCAAACGTCGTGAGCCTGGAAGTTGAATTCGTCGAGCGGAGAACCGTCCTTATGAACAAGGTTTGCAGCACCGATGAGCGGGCTGTTGGCCTTATAGTTCGTATTGAAAATTCTGAGCAAGTTAGACTTTGCCTTTGCGCTGTCCGTAATCGGTTCGAGGTCCAGCAAGCGGAGGTAAGTGTCTGCAAGCATCGTATCGGCGAACACATCGTCGCAGTCGTTAGCAATCTTTGCTTCCCAGCTCTTGGTGAAGGCTTCCTTGCACTGAGCCGTAATCCAAGCCTTCTTGAGGCCACGGAGTTCGTTCTTGGAAAGGTCTTCGCCGTCCGGGATTTCGCCTGCGCAGAGCCATTCGTTGATGGCCTTCACGCCTGCGTTCGGATCTTCCGGGAGTTCCAAAGAAACCTTCACGGCTTCGCGGAGTTCGGCGTACTTTTCGACGTTCAAGTCCTTCATTTCCATCGGAGTGATGAAGAAGCGGAAGTAGCCTTCGTTTTCATCCCAGAGGGATTCGGTGAATTCCTTGTTGGCTTCTTCGGACTTGGCGTTCCACTTGGCTGCCTGATCGTTATCGCCGAGGAGCTCAGCAATCTTTGCGGCAGCGCGGAGGCCTGCAATCCAGAGGGAGCCGCAGTAAACGGAAATGCCGTAGCTGCAGAGGTTGTCGAACGTGTCGTCAGTACCGTGCGTGAGCGGGAAGTTTTCGCCCGGGTTCACCATCTTTTCGAGGTATTCCATGGCGGCGTAAACGGCTTCCTTACAATCGGCGAGGCACTGCATGTCCTTCGTCTTGTGGTAGTGACGGTAGACCATGAGCACGTATTTCGGAGCGAGGTCCTTCCATTCCTTAACATTGTGCCAGTCGTAGGCATCCGGTTCGGCGTCGAAGGGGCTACCGAGGTCGTGAATCACGGCGCCACGCACAGCGCGCGGGCCTTCAAGCTTCGGGTCCGGGAGGTCGGCGTAGGGGAGGTTCACAAATTCGTGGTGGCGGCGACGGTTGTCGTTCACGGCGAGGATAGCATCGCCAAAGCGCTTCATCACAACGCCATCGAGGCGTGGCATGAGGGCGAGCAAGCTAAAGCTGCCGTAGAAGTAAACGTCGAGAGAGTTGAAGAACGGATAGTCGGCGCATTCGCGAACGAGGAAGCGGTCTTCCTTGTCCCACACGGTGGCTTCGGCGAGGAAGCTGAGCGTGTTGATGGCGAGGCTCTTGAATTCAGCCTGCTTGGCGGCAGTCTTGTAGAGCTTGGCAACCGGCTTCTTCGGAACGAGGTTTTCAAATGCCTTGAGGCGATCATCGAAAGTCTTGTCGGCAGCGAGAGCTTCCGTAAGGAGGGCGACCACGCGGCCATATGCTTCCGGGTAGAATGCGGTGTACTTCTTGGCGGAAGTGAGCTTGTTCAGCTTGATTTCCGGGAAGTCGAGCACCATGTTGAACTGGAAGGAGACCTTCTGCTTCGGCTTGAGGACTGCGGTAACGGCGATGGCGCCGGCAATCGTTTCACGGCCGCTGTAAACATTCTTGACCCAGGAATTGGCAACGCGACCGCTCTGGAGTGCAGCCTTCAAGACGGACTTGGCGTCATCCTGATAGAACATCGGCTTCACGGAAACATTGAGGTTGTCCTTCTTGTTCCAAGCCACGCTCACGCCCATGCAACCGTTGAAGTCGCTTTCGGCGAGAGCCTTTTCGTTATAAAATTCGATACCGCGAACAGAGCGGCCATCTTCGAGTTCCTTGTCGAACTGCACACCCTTCGGGAAACGTGCGGCCGGAACGAGAACAAAGCTAGAGTCCTGAACGCCCTGGCGGTCCTTCTTGGCCATGTAGCCCGTGATGCTGTCCTGAATCTGGACAATCGTCACTTCGCGGGTTTCCTTAGTGTTGTTTTCGAGCGTGAAGACGGTGGCGTTCACCGGGAGGCTGGAGAGGCGTTCGTCGCCCGGAGTCACATAGCTGGACTGCGTCTTGGTGATGGCGACACCCTTGCCTTCGTAAACGGTTTCGCTGACCGGATAGAGGGCTGTGTACTTCATCTTGGCGGCGTCATAACCCGGCTGGCCGAGGAATTCGCTGTCGTTTGCCCAAGCGGCGGTGAGGGCGCCTTCGCGGGCTGCCTTTTCGCCAACCATGCCGTCGAAGAAGTCGATGAGCACGGCGCGGTTGATGGCGGCAGAGTCCTTGCCTGCGGCGATCAAAGCTTGGGTGCGGTCGCTGAACTGGATGTGCCAGCGTTCAAAAGCGGCCTTGTTCGTTTCGAAGAAAGTCTTGTCGGCGAGAACCTTGTTGAGCTTGGCTTCGGCTTTCTTCTGGTCCTTCATGTCGGCGTCGCCGAAAACGCGTGCGCCATTGGCGTCGAGGAGCGGGAAGTTGTTGTTGTAAATGCCGAATGCGGCGAAGTTGCCGATCACGAGAGCGGCCTTTGCGCTGAGCACAGCTTCCTTGAAGAAGAAGTTGTTGAAGCGGAGGTCAGACGGCTTTTCGGTGCGAACCTGAACACCCGGCATCACGTTCATCACGGGAGTCGTGCCCGCAGGCGTTGCGGTAAACGTAGAACCAATACCACCCACTGCAATACCCGTCGTCGAAGGCGTGGTAGAAAGCGGAGTGTACCAGGGCTGGATAAATTCCACTGCGAGGCCCGGGGTCATCAATTTTTGAACGGTTCCGGCTTGTTTTGCACCGGCGAGATAATCTTTAATGCTCATAATGAGGTCCGATATTTAAAGGTTTATACAGGTGGAAAGATAGTAAATGAGTAGACGGTAGGAAGTAGGCAGTAGGCAGTAGACGGTGGGCTGAATTGTCATCCTGAGCGAAGGGCGTAGCCCGAAGTCGAAGGATCTAGTAAAGTCTTGTATTGCGAAACGAGAATTGACTGGATTGGGCTATGCCCCAACTCTTTGGCTCGGTTATATCCATGCAAGCATGGCTACAACACTCGCCTTCTGAGTTGTCCTCACTTCGTTCGGAATGACGAGTGTAAAACAAGAAATAACTGGGTCCTTCGTCACGTTGTTCCTCAGGACGACGTAGAATTTTCACTCTTTTTACATGAAACGTTTTTGATTTGAATTATTTTTAGGGTATGACTAAGTTGATTGCTCATATGCTTCCCGGCGTTTTCCTCATCGTCGTGTTTTCCCTGTTGAAAGCTTACGTTATCCCAGCTCACGTGACTTTTGAGTCGTGGTTTGTCTACGTCAATTTTTTAGTCTGGGTCGTCTGCATAACGGTCCCGTGCGTCATCTATTATCTCCGCACCCCACCCGGAATCGACCACAAATAGTTATATTTGGCCCATGTTTAAAATTGGCGTCATGGCTTCCGGCGGTGGAAGCAACTTCAAAGCGATTATTGATCACATTGGCGAGGGTGACCTCGAAGCCCAGTGCAAGTTTTTGATTACGAACAACGCGGGTTGTGGTGCTGTGCATCATGCCGAAGAATTCGGAATCCCGGTGCATCACATTTCGGGTAAGACTCATCCGGATCAGGCGGCGTTCGAAGCGGCTATGCTTGAAGTTCTCGACAAGTACAATGTAGACCTTTTGATTTTGGCGGGCTACATGAAGGCGCTCCCGCTTTGCATGCTCAAGCGTATGACGGACCGCATTTTGAACATTCACCCGTCGCTGTTGCCGAAGTTTGGCGGTAAGGGTTTCTTTGGGCATCACGTTCATGAGGCTGTGCTTGCCGCGCACGAAACGGAATCGGGCCCGACGGTGCATCTCGTGAGTGAAGAAATTGACCGCGGTCGCATCTTGGCGCAGACCAAGGTTCCTGTGATGCCGGACGATACGGCCGATACTCTTGCCGCCCGTGTCCTCGTGCAAGAACACGCTTTGTACTGGAAGACTATTCGCGACTACGCCAAGTCGCTGGGTTTGCGTTAATGTCATCCTGAGAGCTTCTTGAACCGCGTCATGTTGAGAGGCTAAGCCTCGAAACATCCAGTGAAGTCTTGTATTGCGAAACGAGAAATGACTGGATTTCTCACTTCGTTCGAAATGACGGAGAAGCGGAATGTAACTGGACCCTTCGCTATGCTCAGGGTGACGAGTGCGAGATGTTCAGAATGACGAATGCTAATCGCAGAAAATGACGATGAAGCGTTTTGTGTTGCTCCTACATTATCTAATTTTTGGCTTATGAAATTCAAACTGCCCGCATTTTTGGAAAACATTGAATCCCCGGTAGAAGGGGAGGTGGCGCTGCGCAAATTTGCTGCGGAGAATTCCGCGATTGTCGTGGGCATTGACGAAGTTGGGCGTGGACCGCTCGCGGGTCCTGTTGTGGCTTGTGCTGCGGTGCTCAAGTCGCCCGATGCACTCTTGACGCTGAACGATTCCAAAAAGCTTTCTCGCCCAAAGCGCGAAGCGATGTTTGATGCGGTTAAGGACGCCTGTGCATGCTATGCGATTGCAAGTGCTAGCGTCGAAGAAATTGACGAAATCAACATTCTCGAAGCGGACTTCTTGGCGATGCGCCGTGCCTTGCAAGCGCTTGGATTCCCGGGCCTCAATGAAACCGCCCCCGAAATTCCCATCGAAGTCAAAGGCTCTTTGAAAGATGCCGCAAATGTCATCCTGAATGAATCGCAGCGAAATGAAGGATCCAGTAACGGTTTCCCTAACATCCTCATTGCTGTCGATGGCAATCTCAAAATCGATAAGATGCCGCAAGACATCCAGATGCCCATCGTTAAAGGCGATGGGCGCATCGCAAGCATCTCGGCCGCTTCGATTCTCGCGAAAGTATTCCGTGACCGCTATATGGATAAATTAGAAGAATTTTATCCGGGTTACGGCTTCGACAAACACGCCGGTTACGGCACCAAGGCTCATCTCGACGCCATCCGCCGCCAAGGCTTCACACCAGCCCACCGCAAAAGCTTCCACCCCAAAAGCTTGTAACGTTTTCTATTGCGTCATCCTGAGGGCTGAAAGCCCGAAGGATCCAGTAAAGTCTTGTGCTGCGTCATTCTGACGCCGAAGCGTTTAGCGTCATGTTGAGAGGCGTAGCCTCGAAACATCCAGTAAAGTCTTGTATTGCGAAACGAGAAATAACTGGATTTCTCACTTCGTTCGAAATGACGGAGAAGCGGTAATAGAATGACGAGAGCGCTGAACGTTTTGGCTGTCATTCTGACGCCGAAGCGTTTAGCGTCATGTTGAGAGGCGTAGC